>JANYCM010000052.1 GCA_025360285.1 Sphingomonadales bacterium | reverse complement strand
TTTCTGCGGATGTCGTGGAAAGCGATCTTTTTGGCGATCCTGCCGCAACCCACACGCGGACCCGAATGAGCCAGATCGAGGCAGCGCATAAGGGCACGCTGTTTCTTGACGATGCCGATCGCCTGCCCTTGCCGGCGCAATCGCGGCTGATGCAATTGCTGGACGACGGAATGCTCCGCGGTCGATTTGCTGGAACCGGGCGACCGATCGATATCAAGATAATCACGAGCTGCCGGAGCGAATTGCTTCTTGCGGTCCGCGAGGGACGCTTTCGCGAAGATCTGTACTACCGTCTCGATATAGCGCGGCTCGTGCTGCCGCCGCTGCGCGATCGCAAGGCAGATTTGCCGCTGCTGTTCGGCCACTTCGTCCAGGAAGCGCTGCCCAATGCGACTGCAACGTGGCCGGACATGACCGAAGGCGTTCGCCGGCGCCTGGTTGATCATGACTGGCCGGGCAACGCCCGGGAACTGAAGTCCTTTGCTGTCCGGTTCGCGCTGGGCCTCCTCGAAACACCGGCCATCGAAGGCGATCCGGCGCCGACACTTTCCCTCTCAGAGCGCGCCCGAATGTACGAGGAGTCGGTGATCCGTGAGGTGCTGATACGGTGTAAAGGCGACGTTGCAACAGCCGTTCACGACCTCAAATTACCGCGAAAGACATTTTACGACAAACTTACGAGGCACGGGATCGATATCCGTCATTTTCGCAGGAAGTAGCCGGTTTTCGTCGGTCCGCCAGCGGCGTTGGCATCCCGTCCATTTGGGGCTTGCCCGGCCGGTCGCGACAATGCCTCTCCCCTTTGCCGCGGCAAGTCTGTAGAATCCGGCCATGGAGCCTGGCATGCCACGCAATATTTTTGGGGCCTATATATCTGCTTGACCCAAAGCGCTGGATAACCTATAAGGGGGGCATGAGCAAGCCCGCCCCTAAATCGTTCGACACGCTGTTTCAGATGATGAACGCGTTCCCCGACGAGCAAGCCGCAATCGATCATTTTACCGCCATTCGCTGGGCTGACGGGGCATTCTGCCCGCTTTGCGGATCAACGCGGGTCTATCACTTTTCCGACAAGCGCACTCACAAGTGCGGCGATTGCAGAAAGCGCTTTTCGATCAAGGTCGGCACGATTTTTGAGGATAGCAAGATTGGCATGCGCCAGTGGATGATGGCGACTTGGCTTATCACGTCGCACAAGAAAGGCATCGCCAGCACGCAGCTCGCCAAGGATATTGGCGTCACTCAGAAAACTGCTTGGTTTATGCTTCATCGGCTTCGCCAAGCTGCGCAGACGCCCTCGTTCAACCGCCCATTGGATGGCGAAGTCGAGATTGATGAAACCTTTGTTGGCGGCAAGGAGAAGAACAAGCATGCTTCGCAGCGCAAGGGCGGAACTCAGGGCGGCGCTGGCAAGATCGCGGTTCTGGGTATGCTAGTGCGTGGCGGCGAGTTGCGGACCGGCGAGACGCCCAACTTGCGCGCGCGCACCGTCCAGACGGCAATCCGCGAAAACGTCGCGCCGGGCGCGAACATCATGACCGATGAGCATGGCGGCTTTCGCGGCCTGTCGCGCGACTATCACCATCACACGGTTAACCATTCGATGGGCGAATATGTGCGGGATTATTACAACCATACCAATGGCATCGAAAGCGTTTGGGCGCTGTTCAAGCGCCAGATCATCGGCACCCACCACTATCTGTCGCCCAAGCACATTTCGCGCTACCTTGGCGAAATGACATGGCGGTTCAACCAGCGCCAAATCGGCGAAGGCGAGCGGGTCAACACACTTCTTGCCCGGACCTGAGGTCGCTTGACGTATAAGGCTCTCATCGCATGACGGAAAAAGACAACATCGAACAAGAGTTCGGCCTCGACATGTCCATTGACGAGGCGCTGGCGCGCTTTAGCAAGGTCACCAAAGACGAGCTTGCGGGACACGACAATCTGCCCGCCAGGGTGCCAGATGGCGAGCTTGAGCTTGTGCCCTTCAAGAAGGATGGCATCCGCCGCGTATGCCACAACGACGAGTGGTGGTATTCGATTGTTGACGTGGTGACCGCCCTAAGCGGGTCGGATCGTGGTCGGAAATACTGGTCTGACATCAAAGCCAAGATGGTTGATAAAGAAGGGTTTTTTGAGTTGTCCGATGAAATCGGACAACTGCCCATGCCGGGCGCAGACGGCAAAATGTATCGCACCGACGTGGCGACGGCGGAAACCGTCTTGCGGATCATTCAGTCTATCTCGTCGCCAAAGGCTGAGCCCTTCAAGCGGTGGCTCGCCCGCGTCGGCTATGAGCGCATTCAAGAGGCGCAGGACCCTGAAATCCTCATCAAGCGGGCCATCATGCACTACACGGTGCAGGGTCGTTCCGACGACTGGATTGAGAAGCGCATTCGCGGGATCGTCGCCCGCAAAGAACTGACGGCAGAGTGGAAAAAGCGCGGCGTGAAAGAGGGCAAGGAATATGCCCAGCTTACCAACGTCATTTCCGAACGGACGTTCGGCGTCGGTGTCGAGCGGCATAAGCGCGTCAAGGGCCTTAGCAGCCACAATCTGCGTGACCACATGACCGACATGGAACTGATTCTGACAATGCTTGGCGAGTCCTCAACCAAGCAAATCGCCCAGCAGCGCGATGCCCAAGGTCTTTATCAGAACTACGAAGCCGCTAAGGATGGTGGCGATATTGCCGGGTCGGCGCGAAAGCAGATCGAAAGCAAAACTGGCAAGCCAGTCGTGTCCACTCAGAACTATCTGGGAGCGAACAAAAACACTGCGTTGCCTTTGAAATGAGGACGGCGCGCCCGGTGCGCTAGGTCACACAGGTATATAGTTCCCGAAAATTGCGGATCAATGCCGCTTTGTTCTATGTGAATTGGGCGAACCGCCATGTCACCTGCTCGGCCGATGGTGCCGCGGCGGGCATCACCCCGCCCGGCGTGATCTGCAATATCGGCAAATCAAGCGTTCGCGGCGTCGAACTCAGCGCCGTCTGGATTGCGGCGCCGGGCCTGAACCTGAACGCCGGATTTTCGTTGAACGATGCCCATTATGCCAATGGCGTGCAGGATCAGCGGCTGCGTGATTTCAAGGTCTGCGATGGTGTTGTCTGCGCCATCAATGGCGATGTCAGCGGCAACCAGCTTGAACGCCAATCA
>JANYCM010000051.1 GCA_025360285.1 Sphingomonadales bacterium | reverse complement strand
CAGCGGGTTGCCGGTGCCGGCTTTTTTGAGATTCTGGATCACCTTGCCGGGCATCGAGCCAATATAGGTCCGCCGGTGGCCGCGGATTTCGGCCTCGTCACGCATCCCGCCCAGCGATTGGCGCACGAATTCGCGCCCCGTCGCCTTGGCGATCGAGCGGCCAAGCGAGGTCTTGCCGACACCCGGCGGCCCGACGAGGCAGAGGATCGGGCCTTTCAGCTTCGAAGTGCGCGCCTGGACCGCCAGATATTCGATGATGCGATCCTTGACCTTTTCCAGGCCATAATGATCATCATCGAGTACCTTTTGCGCCGCCACGATGTCGCGCTTGACCTTGGATTTCTTGCCCCAGGGCAGCCCGAGCATCACGTCGAGATAGTTGCGGACGACCGTGGCTTCGGCGGATTGCGGCGCCATCGCCTTGAACTTCTTCAGCTCCGAAATCGCCTTGTCACGGGCTTCCTTGGGCAGTTTCGCCTTGGCGATCTTTTCCTCGAATTCGGTGGCTTCGTCCTTGGCGTCCTCGCCTTCGCCCAGCTCGCGCTGGATCGCCTTCATCTGTTCGTTGAGATAATATTCGCGCTGGGTCTTTTCCATCTGGCGCTTGACGCGGTTCCGGATCTTCTTTTCGACCTGCAGGACGCCCATTTCGCCCTCCATATGGGCGAACACCTTCTCCAGCCGCTTGGCGACATCGGGTTCAGCAAGCAGCGCCTGCTTGTCGACGATCTTCAGCCCCAGATTGGCAGCAACCGTATCGGCAAAGCGCCCGGCATCATTGATCTGGCCGATCTGAACGGCGATTTCCGGCGCCGTCTTGCGGTTCAATTTCACATAAGCATCGAACTGCTTGGCAGCCGAGCGCAGCAGCGCTTCGACCTGCGCCGGCGCGGTTTCGACATCCGGGCGCGGCGTCACCTCGGCAACCAGGAAATCGCCATCTTCGGCCAGCACCACCAGTGCGCCGCGCGATTGCCCCTCCACCAGCACCTTCACCGTGCCATCGGGCAATTTCAGCAATTGCAGCACGGTGGCGACAGTGCCGACATCATAAAGGTCATCGGCGCCCGGATCTTCATCCGACGGGTTCTTCTGGGACAACAGGAACACCGTCTTGTCGCCCTGCATGGCGGCTTCCAGCGCCAGCACGGATTTGTCGCGGCCGACGAACAGCGGCACGATCATCTGCGGAAACACCACGATATCGCGCAGTGGCAATACGGGCAAAGTCTGATTGGTCATCATCTACTCCACGCCGGCATCTGGCACGCCGCCGGCTTGCTCAAGGGCGGATATGGGAAGCCGTATGCCGCGCATCAATAAGCCCATGAGTATGACGGCCCGAACGCGCCGCGCCTAGAGGGCGAATCGACCGAAATGACGCAGGTTAACCGATCAGCGCGCCTTCTTCGGCAAAGCGCGCCACCATGTCGTCCGCAAACCCCAGATCGGCGAGGATGGCGCGCCCATGTTCGCCAAGGGTCGGCGCCGGCCCCTGTGCCGCCGCCGGGCTGGCGGCAAAGCGCGCCGGCGGCCGCGCCGCGCGCACCGGGCCGGCATCGCCATGATCGATGGCGATGATGGTTTCATTAAACACCACTTGCGGATCGGCGGGCATATCGGCGACGGCGTTGACCCGGCCACCGACGGCACCTTCGCGGATAAAGCCGGCCATCAGCGCATCCAGGGTGCGCGCCGCGATCGCATCGGCAACCCGCGGCGCCCATTCCTTCTGTCGCGCCATTCGCCCGCCGACGCTGTGCAACCCCGTGTCGCTGGCCAGATCGTCCAGCCCCAGCGATTTGGCCAGCGCGATGAATTCGACATCCTGCATCATGCCGATCGCCACCTGGCCATCGGCCGCCGGCCACAGCCGGCTGAGAGCGCCATATTCGGGAAAGGCCGGCGGCGGTTCAGCCAGGAAGCTGTGATTATACATGCCTTCCGGCCAGTTGAAGGCGATGGCGGCATCGACCATCGCGACATCGACGCGCTGCGCCACGCCGGTGCGTTCACGGTGGAACAGCGCCGCCGTGATCGCCTGCGCCATTGTCACCGCCGTCACCTTGTCGGCGACCAGGGTGCGGACCAGCGATGGCTGGCCCTTGTGATCGATCTGGGTCGCCGCAATGCCGCCGACCGCCTGCACCACCGGATCATAGACGCGGATATTGCGATACGGGCCTTCCTGGCCAAAGCCGGTGATCGAGGCAAAGATCAGCTTGGGGTTGAGCGCCGCGCAGCGTTCATGGCCAAAGCCCAGCCGTTCCATCGTGCCGGGGCGAAAATTTTCGATCAGCACATCGCCCCAGCCGATCAGCCGTTCCAGGATGGTCCGTCCGCCGCGGGTCTTCAGATCAATCGCCAGGCCGCGCTTGCCGCGGTTGACGGCGATGAACATCGCTGACCGGTCGCCCTTCCTGGGCCCCAGCGTCCGCACGGGATCGCCATGCGGGCTTTCGACCTTGATGACATCGGCGCCCTGGTCGGCCAGCATCGTTGCCGCCATCGGGCCGGACACGATCTGCGACAGGTCGATGATCTTTATACCCGCCAAAGGTCCGGTCATGCTGAATCCTTAAACCGTGATATCCCGGTCTTTCGTTTCCGGCAGCCAGATGGCGCTGACCACAAAGGCCATCGCCACCACGCCGAACGTATACCACAGCCCCGAATAGCTGTTGCCGGTCTGGACGACGATGTACTGCGAAATCACCGGCAGGAAGCCGCCGAAATAGCCAGTGCCGATATGATAGGGGATCGACATCGAGGTATAGCGGATGCGGGCCGGGAACAGCTCGACCATGATCGCCGCCACCTGGCCATAGGTCATCGCCGACAGGCCGACCATCACCGCGACGGCGAGGATGATCTTCCAATGCGTCATATGCGCCAGATCGGCCTTTTCGGGATAGCCCGCCGCGACCAGCGCCGCCGTATAGGCGGCCTTGTCAAAACCCGTCAGCCGCTTGTCGCCTACCGTGACGGCCAATGTGTCCGCCGGCCGCTTGGCATAGCTGACGCCGCGCTTGGTCAGGAAATCCAGCGCCTTGGCGCAATCACTGGTTGGCTTGCCAAAGACGCTGTAATCGCATTCGGGCAAGTCAATCGTCACCGGCGATGTCCGCGTTGCGGTTTCCAGCGCCGGGTTGGCACCATCGGCCATCATGTGGAACAGCGGAAACACCAGTAGCATCGTCAGGCCATAGCCGAGCAGCAGCAGCTTCTTGCGCCCGACCTTGTCCGACAGCCAGCCGAAAAACACGTAGAACGGCGCCGCCAGCAACGCCCCGCTGGCCATGTACAGCAGCGCCTGTTCCTCCGGAACCCGCGCCGTGCCCTGCAGGAAATACAGCGTGCCGAACTGCGACGTATAATAGACCACTGTCAGCCCGGCAGCGACGCCGAACAGCGCGACCGTCACCGTCTTCAGATTGCCCTTGTGGCGCAAGCTATCGAGCAGCGGGTTCTTCGACGTCGTGCCGGCAGTTTTCATCGCCTGGAACACCGGGCTTTCGGACAGTTTCAGCCGCATATACAGCGACACCGCCAGCATCAGCAGCGAGGCAAGGAACGGCAGCCGCCAGCCCCAGGCGTTGAAGGCCTCGGGCGTCATCGCGTGGCGGAAACCGAGGACGACGATCAGGCTGAGCAGGAAACCGCCCGCCACCGAGGCCTGGATCCAGCTTGTGTACTGCCCGCGCTTGCCCTTGGGGGCGTGTTCGGCGACGTAGATCGCCGCGCCGCCATATTCACCGCCCAGCGCCAGGCCCTGCAGGGTGCGCAGCGCCAGCAGCATTATCGGCGCCCAGACCCCGGCGCTGGCAAAGGTCGGCAGCACGCCGATCGCCGCCGTTGCCAGCCCCATCAGGGTGATGGTGATCAGAAATGTATATTTGCGCCCGACCCTGTCGCCGAAATAGCCGAATACGACGGCACCAAGCGGCCGGAAGAAAAAGCCGATGCCAAAGGCAAACAGCGAAAACAGCAATTCGGTGGTCGGGTTACCGGTGGCGAAGAACAGCTTGCCGAGCAGCGCGGCGAGGATGCCATAAACGAAGAAATCATACCATTCAAAGACGGTGCCGAGCGACGAGGCGGCAATCACCAGCCGGTCGCGTTGCGGATCGAGCGTCACCGCCCCTGCTGCCGTCACCAAACCCCATCCCCCCGTTTCATGCTTGCGCCATCAATAGCGCCGCCCGTCCCCGGCGCAACCGTGATCGAGCGGCGCAGATCAGCCGGCGCATTGCAACAACACCGTCCGCGCCAGCCCGGCATAGCGGTGGCGCAGCGCCAGCCGGTAATCCGGGTCGGCCATCATGGCGAGGAAATGCTGTCGGGTCGGGTAGCGGACGATCAGCACCTTGTCCCAATCCGCCTCGGGTGACCCGGCCATCCCGATAAACACCTGTTCGACGGGGCCATCATACAACACCTGCGCCTGGCTGATCGCGCCCACCGTCACGGTAAAGGCATGCTGGTAACGGGCATAGGCTTCGACACCGGAACACGGCGCTTCACCCGCGTCGTCATAATCGGCGACTTCCTTGAATTTCAGCAGGTTGAGCATCACCACCGGGCCATGGCTGCCGGTATCGCGCAGCGCCCGCACCTGGTTGGCGGTCGGATCGATCGATCGGTCAATCACTGTCATTTGCGGGGGACTCGCCAGTTGTTTCGATACGGGTTAGCATCTTCCCCAAGCCGGCGAAATGATCGGTTGCTTCTGCCTGGGGAGAGACAAGCATGGCCACACAATTGCGCGCTGCGGACCCCGCCGAAACCACCGCTCTGGCGGCGATCGATGTCAGCGATCCGCTGCTCTATGTCCATGACGCCTGGCGGGAGCCCTTTGCCAGGCTGCGCCGCGATGCCCCGGTACACTATACCGCCGACAGCCCCTTTGGCCCCTATTGGTCGATCTGCAACCATGCCGATATCCAGGCGGTGGAGGCGCGGCCCGATCTGTTTTCGTCCAGCCATGAATTCGGCGGCATCACGATTGTCGACTTGATGGGTGACTTCAACCTGCCGCAGTTCATCGCCATGGACCGGCCGCGCCACGGCGACCAGCGCCGCACCGTCGCCCCGGCCTTTGGCCCCGGTGAAATCGCCCGCATGGCCACCAATATCCGCGAACGCACCATCGAACTGCTCGACACGCTGCCGTTCGATACGGAATTCGATTGGGTCGATACCGTCTCCATCGAACTGACCACCCAGATGCTGGCGATCCTGTTCGATTTTCCCTGGGAAGACCGCCGCCTGTTGACCCTGTGGTCGGATTGGGGCGGCGATATCGAAGCCGCATTGAACCCCGCCACCAAGGACATCCGCCAGCAGCATCTTGTCGACATGACCAATTATTTCGACCGGTTGTTTGCCGAGCGCCGTGCCCTGCCGCCGACCGCCGACCTCATCTCGATGATGGCGCATTCCGATGCGATGGGCGAGATGCCCTTCCAGGAACGCACCGGCAATTACATTTTGCTGATCGTCGGCGGCAATGACACGACGCGCAATTCCATGTCGGGCGCCATCCACGCCTTCCACCAATATCCGGAAGAATGGCAGAAACTGATCGCCGAACCCGGCCGCATCGCCGGTGCCGTGCCCGAAGTCATCCGCTGGCAGACGCCGCTCGCCCATATGCGCCGCACCTGTGTCGAGGATAGCGAGGTCGGCGGCCAGATGATCAAGAAGGGCAACAAGGTCGTCCTATGGTATATTTCGGGCAACCGCGACGAAAGCATCTTCCCCGCTGCCGAACGGCTCGACATCAGCCGGCCCAACGCCCGCCGCCACTTCGCCTTTGGTTTCGGCGTCCACCGCTGCGTCGGCGCCCGGCTGGCGGAATTGCAGATCCAGATCCTGTTCGAGGAAATGCTCAAGCGCCGCATGACGGTGCGGGTGACCGGCACACCCGATTATGTCGCGCAATGCTTCGTCCATGGCTATAAAAAGCTGCCGGTGGTAATCGAACGGCACTGAAGGGCTGAATGCCGGGCCTGACGATCATCCAGGCCTGGCAGGCCGACGAAACACCCGCCTGGATCGCCACCTGCCTCGCCTCGGTGCGCGGCTGGGCGGCAATGCGCGGCTATCGCTATACCTGCACAGACCAATTCTTTGATGTCGTGCCGGCGGCCCTGCGCGCGCATTGCGGCGCTGAAACCGGACCATTGACCGATGTCGCGCGCACCGAACTGATGGCCGCCGCCCATGCCGATGGCGCCGATCTTGCGGTGTGGATCGACGCCGATGTGCTGATCTTCGATCCGGCGAACTTCGCCATCGACACATCGCCGGGTTTTTTCGGCATCCGCGAACGCGCCGTCCTGCTCGATGCCAGCGGCCGCGCGCTGCCGGCGCGCGACGCCGTCAATGGCGCCATCCTCGGCGCGGCGCGCGGCGACCGGCACTTCGCCACCTACCGCCGTGCCATGGCCGCCGTCATCACCGCGCCGCGCGCCGGCCCCATCCCGCGCACCTGCGCCGGGCCGGACCTGCTGACCCGCCTGGCCGCCGCCGAGCCCTTTATGGCCATCGATCACATCGGCCTCATCACCCCGACCCTGTGCCGCGAACTCGCCGCCGGCCGCCGCGAACTGGCACAGATCACCATGGCGGCGTTCGGCAGCCCGATGGTCGCCGCCAACCTCTGCCATTTCTACCGCGGCACCCTTCCCGCCGCCGCTCGCCCGGCCTTTGATGCCATGATGGCGGCGGTGACCGCGATGTTGCTTACCTCGAACGGTGCCCTGCTCAACGGGCTGCTGCCAGCCGGTTGACTTTGCCCGGATCAGGCCTGAACATCCTGATCAGGACATTGGAGACCGCCACACTGCGCCCTGCCCGCCTCGCCCTGCTGCTGCTCGCCGCCACCATTGCGGCGTGCAAACCGGCCGCCCCGCCAGCCGGCAATATCACCAGCGAACGCCTGCTCGCCGATGACAACAACGGCAACTGGCTGACCGGGGGCAATGATTGGC
>JANYCM010000030.1 GCA_025360285.1 Sphingomonadales bacterium | reverse complement strand
CGCTGCGCGGCCAGGAACGCCTGCGCTATTTCGTCGAAAGCGGCATCACCTCGGTGCGCGATGTTGCCTCGCACGGGCTGTCGATCTTCTTGTTGAAGGACTATGTCGCCGACGGCCGCATCCCCGGCCCGCGCGTCTTTGCCGCCGGGCAATTGATCACCGGCACCGGCGGGCACGGCGCCGATGGTTTTTCGACCACCGCGCCGGGCTATCCGGACGGGTCGGTCTATGAAGCCAGCGGCCCCATCGGCTTTCGCGAGGCAGTGCGCCAGCAGTTCGAAAACGGCGCCGATCTGATCAAGTTGGCCAGCCATTTCAGCCCCGATGAAGTCAAGGCTGCGGTGGACGAAGCGCATAACCTGGGCCTCAAAGTCACCTGCGACTGCGAAACGATCTACACCGCCATGGCGGTCGAGGCCGGCGTCGATGGCATCGAACACCCGTTGCCGCGCAGTGACGACACCATCAAGGCGATGGCCACCAAGGGCATATATTCGGACATCACGCTGGTACCCTATCAGATCATCAACGCCCATGGCGGCGGCTATTACGGTTCATCGTCGCGGCGGTTCAGCGAGACGGATGCGGCGAATTTCGCCATGGCGAAAAAGCTCAAGGCCGCCGGCGTCACCCTGGGCATCGGCACCGATCTGGTGGTCGATTGGTATAAATATCTGCCCGATGCCTATGTTCAGGAACTGCGCAATTTCGGCACTCTGGGTTATTCCCCGGCGCAGGCTTTGGTCACCGCCACCAAAACCAACGCCGAAATCCTTGGGATGGCCGACCGGCTCGGCACCATCACGCCGGGCAAGCTGGCCGACATCATCATCGTCGGCGGCAAACCCGATGAAAATGTCGAGGATCTGAAACAGCTCGATACGGTGCTGGTAAATGGCCGGGTGGTGGTGCGCGGTGGCACGCTGGCGGTGCCGCGCCATGACCAGAACAAGCCGCCGTATCTGCCGGCGCGATAGGGCCTCCGCCAGCCACGCCCGGAGCCCAGCCGATGCTGCCACCCGCGCTGCCGCGCCTGGCCGATTATGCCAAGTGGCACGCGGCACGCACCCCCGATGCCGAGGCGCTGGTGCTGGGCGATATGCGCCTCACCTGGGCGGCACTCGCCGCCCGCGTCGATGCGCTGGCCCGGGCGCTGATGGCGGCCGGCGTCGGCATTGGTGACCGCGTCGCCACCTTGCAGACATCGTGCCCCGACTATTTCACCGCCTTTCTCGCCGCCACCTCGATCGGGGCGATCTGGGCCGGGCTCAACCCGAAATACCGGGTTGGCGAACTGCGCCATGTCGTCAGCGACTGCACGCCCAGGGTGCTGCTGACCCGGCTGCACATCGCTGGCCGGCGCTATGACAGCGAAATCGCCACGCTGCGGGCCACCGGCATCGCCGTGACGGTGGGTTATGATGGCAGCGGCGACGGCATCATCGCGCATGATGACTTCATCGCCGCCGGCGCCGCGATCAGCGCCGGCGACCTTGCGGCGCGGCGCGATGCCGTCGGCGGCCGCCAGGCCTGTCTGCTGGTCTATACCTCGGGCAGCACCGGCACGCCCAAGGGCGCCGTGCTGCACCAGCAGGGCATCATCGATTTCGCGCTGGCGCAGAACCGCATCTGGCCGCTCACCCCCAACCGCGTGCTGAATTATTTTCCGATCAACCACGTCGGCTGCACCATCGATATCGCCGCCCCGGCCTTTGTGGCGGGCGGCACGATTGTCTTCATGGAACAATTTGATCCCGATGCCTCGCTGGCCATGATGGCGGCCGAGCGCATCACCTTCTGGGGTTCGCCGCCGGCGGTGTTCACCCTGCAACTCGCCGCCCAGGAACGCCGCCCGGTTGACCTGTCCGCCGTCCAGCTCATCGTCTGGGAGGGCGCCGCCATATCGGCAGACAATTTTGATCGCCTGCACGGCTTTGGCGTCCCGATGGCGACCAATTACGGCATGACCGAAACCACCAGCGCCATCACCTGCACCCCGCCCAGCCGCGACCGTGATGAACTGCTGCACACCGTCGGCCCGGCCTTCCCCGGTGTCGATGTCCGGCTGGTCGATGGCGAAGGCAATGCCGTGCCCGATGGCACGCCGGGCGAAGTGATGCCGCGGTCCGGCTTCAACTTCCTCGGCTATTGGCAACGGCCGGGTGCCACCGCCGCGGCGTTCGATGCCGCCGGCCATTTCCACACCGGCGACCTGGCTGTGCGCCGCCCCGATGGCCGCTACCGCATCGTCGGGCGCTTGAAGGAAATGTACAAATCCGGCGGCTACAACGTCTATCCCCGCGAAGTCGAAGCCGTGCTGGAGGCGCATCCGGCGGTCATCGAGGCCGTCGTCGTCGCGGTGCCCGATCCGCTGTGGCAGGAAGTCGGCGTCGCCTTTGTCACCCTGCAACAGGCAGCGACACCCGATGACCTGATCGCCTGGGCCCGCGAACGCCTGGCCAATTACAAAATCCCCAAACGCCTGCATATCGAGCCCGGCATGCCGCTACTGCCGATCGGCAAGATCGACCGGACGGCGCTGAAAAACCGGGCGGTGGCGGGGGATTAGGGGTATTTGTCACGGGATGACAAGGCAGGCTCACCCGAACGCCAACCGCGCCTACGCCACCCGCGTCCCGCCCTCGGCCGCCGGCGGCACCCACGCCGACAGCCATTCGGCGACCAGCGCCGGGCGTGGCTCGCCTTCGATTTCGACAGTGGCGTGGAAGGTGCGGATCTTGCGGCCGCCCTTGTCGTCGCGCATGCCGCCGGCGACAAAGCGCCCGCGGATGCGCTGGCCGACCATGACCGGCGTGATCAGCCGCACCCGGTCAAAGCCATAATTCAGGAAGATGCCATTTTCGGTGCTTTGCAGATCGGGCTGCAGTTGTTGCCGCAACAGGTGCGTCAGCAGCGACAGCGTCAGGAAGCCAAAGGCGATGGTGCCGCCAAACGGCCCGTTTCTGGCGGCCCATGCCGGGTCGATGTGCAGCGGATCGGGGTCCCTGGTCAGGGCGCTAAAGCTGTCATTCATGGCCTGGGTGATCATCACCCAATCCGAAACGCTGACCTCGGTACCGTCCGGAATCGTCAGCAGCGAGGTTTCGGGGACAGTCATCGGCACGGCTCCGCTGCGGCGTGATCGCCGCCACAAGCCATCGAAGCCGGTCGCCTGTCAAGCCTGATCCGGCAATATTGTCCTGAATGGAAAATCATGCCGCGCCGCTGCGGTGTTATTTGACCTGTAACTTCCTTGGGCTAACATAAAATCAATATCGGGTCGCGGCGAAGTGATCGGCTGTTCAAGGCTGGCGTTCGCCCTTGTTTTCGTTTCCACGAAGGGGCCACCGATGTCCGATCCGCTTGTCACCGATGTCTTCAAATTTGTCGCCATCCGGCCGCCGCAGTCCGTCGCCGCCAGCGATGCCCAGCCGGGTTTCATCAGCGATGCCCGTGCCGCCACGCCCGATGGCCAGCAGCAGTTGCGCATCATCGGCCGCGGCCTTGGCAATCGCGACGCGGCGCTCGCTGCCTGGAACAAGCTTGATCTCACCCCGCTGCAACCGCTCGCTGCCGGCCAGGCGGCCTTGCTCGCCGCCTATCAGGGGCTGGCGGCGGATGCCAAGCCGCTCGATCCGGCGGCCGCCTTGCGCAGCGCCGGGCTGAAGGGCGATTTTTCCAGGCTGGTCGCCCCCGCCTGGGACGCGCTTTATATCGCCGATGCCACCGGCGGCGACGCCGGGGTGCGACTGGAAATCCCCACCGCCGCCTTGCGGGCGCTGCATTTCATCGCCCGCGCCGGGGTGATCACCAGCACGGCCGAGGCGTTGAC
Organism: Sphingomonadales bacterium; assembly: GCA_025360285.1. Taxonomy (GTDB): domain Bacteria; phylum Pseudomonadota; class Alphaproteobacteria; order Sphingomonadales; family Sphingomonadaceae; genus Sandarakinorhabdus. Next base: position 5,086 of record JANYCM010000030.1, on the reverse strand, counting down.
GGCCTTGCAGGCCACCCCGATGATCGCGCCGCAATTGCGCGATTTTGCCGGCGGTGACGCGCTGATGGCCTCGCCGCGCCCGCTCGCCGCCATGGTGACGCCGGCGGCGGCGACGCCGGAGATGCACAAGCTGGTCGATGATCTCAACATCGCGCTCACCTTGCTCGATGCGGCGCGGCGCAACCCGGCGGCGATCGCTGCCACCCCGCCGTCGGCGCCGCGCCGCGCCGCGACCCAGGATGGCGATGGCGGGGTCCATACCATCAAATTGTCCACCGTGCCGCCGCTGAAGGCCGCCTTGTCCGGCCGGCCGCTCGCCGGCCAGACGGCGCTGCTGTCGCGCCTTGCCATCAACACCGCGACGCCGCTGCCCGATGCCGTGCGGGTGTTGCAGGATCATGTCGATGAATTGACCACCCGCGCCCTCGACATGCCGCTCGCCGGCATCGGGAGTGTCATCAAGGGTGCCGGCGACACCGCCGCCAGCCGACTGCTCGGCCGCCTGTTCGGGCCGATCAGCCATCTGCCGCCGATCATCCTTGATCCCACCCCCGCCGATGTCGACATGAACGGCCGCATCCGGCCGCTGGGCATTGGAGACCTGAAAGTCGTCAAGCAGAAGCTGCTCGCCTATCAGCCCGGCGAGGTCGCCCATATCGAAAATGTGCTGAAGGGCGAATCAAAGAACCGCATCTACCGCACACTGGACAGGCTGACGGTGACGGATTTCACCTCCGAAGAAACCACTACCGACAATGAACGCGATACTCAGACGACCGACCGCTTCGAGCTGAAAAAGGAAGCCGACCAGACCATCAAGGAGGATATGAGCGTCAAGGCCGGGCTTACCGTCACCGGCAGCTATGGCCCGGTCACCGTCACCGCCCAGGGCGATTTCGCCTATTCGACGTCCAAGGATGAATCGACCAAGACCAGCGCCAATTTCGGCCGCGATATCGTCGACCGGTCAATCAGCAAGATCCAGAAAAAGGTCACCACCTCACGCACCACGGTGAGCTTCCACGAAACCGAGGAAACCGACAGCCACGGCATCGACAACAAGGACGGGCCCGGCAACATCACCGGCGTCTATCGCTGGGTGGACAAGAAATACCGGGCGCAAATCTATAATTACGGCAAGCGCCTGATGCTGGAATTCGTCGTGCCCGAACCCGCGGCCTTCTGGCGTGCCTCGCAAAAGGGCGTCGGCACGCCGGTCGTCACCGCCACCGCGCCGCCGCCGTTCACCGATGGCGCCGCCAAGCCGCTGACGCCCGCCGCCTTCACCCCGTCAACCTATCTGGTGCTCGCCAGCCGCTACCAGGCGGCGGTGCCGCCGCCGCCGGCCGAATGGATCTATATCTCCACCGCCTTCGGCCAGGACAGTATAGACAATGCCCATACCATATCGAAAGCCGTCAAGGATCTCGTCGTCCCCGATGGCTATACGATGTATTATTATCACGCCCAGATTTCGGTGACCTGGGAGAAATTTCCGCAGTTCTTCGTCCAGATCAGGGACGATCAATATCATGTGCTGGACAATACCCATGCCCGGCACAGCGCCGGCACCCAGGTCGGCACGCCGCCGGCCTGGTCGGACCCCAAACCCTCCGGCCCGGTGGCAATCAGCGTGCTGGGCTATGACGTCAACGCCTACAGTATCAATGTCTCGGGCCTGTGCAGCTATACCCCGCAGACCTATGCCAAATGGCAGTCCGATACCTATGCCAAGGTGCTGACGGCGTATCAGGCGCAGCAGGCCGCCTATGACCAGGCGGTGGCCAAGGCCGGGGCGCAGGCGATGGGCATCCAGATCGAAGGCCGCAACCCTGGCATCAATGCCGCGATCATCAAGACCGAATTGAAGAAATTGTGCCTGACCATGCTGACCGGCCTGCACTTCAATGATTTCCACGCCATGTCGAACCCCGGCGATGTGCCGGTGCATTTGCCTGAAATCGATCCGGTGCTGGCGCTCGATGAAGGCCGCTTCATCGAATTTTTCGAACAGGCCTTTGAATGGGAACAACTGACCTATTTGTTCTACCCGTATTTCTGGGGGCGCAAGGCCAACTGGATAATGCTGGCCAACCAGTCCGATGATGATCCGGCCTTCATGCAGTTCCTGCAGGCCGGCGCGGTGCGGGTCGTGCTGCCGGTGTCGCGCGCCTATGACGATGCCATCGCCTATTTCCTGCAACCGCGCAGCCCGTCCGTGCCGGTGGCGCAGCGCATCTGGCAGGGCGGCAGCCCGCCGGTGATCAGCGACCCGTTGTTTGTCGCCATCGCCGATGAATTGCGCGCCCAGACCGATGACCTGGCCGGCGCCGTGCCCGAAGGCGACCCCTGGGAATATACCGTGCCGACCACGCTGGTCTGGTTGCAGCCCGATGGCACGCTGCCGGTGTTCCCCTAGGTCGTGGCCGGTGTCACCACCTTCTCCGGCGTCATCGGCCTCATCCGCAAGGCCGAGGACCTGCTGATCAAAAAGGCCAACCAGACCGATCCCGCCGACCGCGCCTCCACCCTGCGCGGCATCTATTATGGCACCGACTGGAGTCTTGACTACAAGGTCGAAAGCAAGCGCAGCGAGGCCGGCGCGCGCATCCGCAACCTGGGCTTTCTCGCCTATACCGGCGGCCATTCCCCCGCCGATCCGCGGCCGGCGCTGGGCCAGGCGCTGGTCGATGATTTGCAGGCCAGCCAGTCGATCCATGATGGCGGCTTCGGCATCGATGTCGGCCATGTCATGATCGGGCTGGAAACCCGCGACAGCTGGATGATGCGGACGGCAAAAATGCCCGGCCAGGGCGGCAGCGGCATCGAAATCGTCACCTGGCTGGGTGATCTGGGCGGCGGTGCCGCCAATCTGGCGCGGCGGCGGGTGACGGCGCCGGCAACGCCTGTCAACATCATCTTCCACAATGCCAGTTCCGATTATGGCGTCATGGACAATCTGGAAGGCGATGCCGGCGGCTATCTGGTGGCGTGCGGGTCCGATCCGGGCGGCGCGCCGCAATGGAACAATGGCGGCATCGCCGATGCGCTGGCCAATTATCTGCCCGCCGGCCCGACCAAGGAATGGAGCACCCGCGCCGCGCGCTTCGCCACCGCCCTGGGCGCCACCGTCTCCCCCGCCGGCATCACCAACACGCCGGATTTCATCGACAAGATCAGCAAACAGCTTTACGATTTCGCCGTCTGGTATGCGGCAACCCGCTGGATTCCCTCGGGCGAACTGCTCGGCCCCGCTGCCGAAAAGGCCTGCACCCATATGCAGGGCGCGGCGCGCGAAGTGGCGATCGTGTTCACCGCCATCCTGTCACGATCGATCAAGTCCGGCGGCATCCTGCAGGCGGCGGCACCTTATCCCGTGCCGCTGGCCCCCGGCAAATGCGAAAGCAGCCTGCTCGGCACCGCCGGCACCGATGTCTCAAAAGTGCGCAAACAGGTGCAGGAATGGAACAAGGATCTGCGCCACCTGTGGGACTGAACCACGCCCGCCGTGCCCGCGCCAGAAGGCACCCCGATAGACAGGCGCCCCCGCCGCTGGCATGGGCGGCGGCATGACCGGATGGCTTTATCTTGGCGCGGCGATTGTCCTTGAAATCATCGCCACCACCATGCTCAAACTGTCGGATGGCCTCGTCCGCTGGCACTGGGCGGCGCTGTCGATCGTGTTTTATGCCATCTGCTTCCTCGCCCTCGCCCCGGCGCTGAAATCCATCCCCGTCGGTATCGCCTATGCAATCTGGTCGGGCGTCGGCATCATTGCCATGGCGGTGATCGGCGTGCTGTGGTTCGATCAGCGGCTGAACCTGGTGCAGATCCTCTGCATGGCGCTCGTCCTCGCCGGCGCGCTTGGCCTCAGGGCGACCACCAACTGAACGGATAGACCCATGCCCGAAGCCGTCATCGTCAGCACCGCCCGCACCCCCATCGGCCGCGCCTACAAGGGCAGCCTCAATGATACCGAAGGCGCCGTGCTCGCCGCCCATGTCATCGGCGCGGCCCTGTCGCGCGCCGGCGTCGAAGGTGCGGAGGTGGAGGACGTGCTGCTCGGCTCCGCCCATCCCGAAGGCGCCACCGGCAACAATGTCGCCCGCGTCGCCGCGCTCGCCGCCGGCTTGCCGGTCAGCGTGGCGGGCACCACCATCGATCGCAAATGCGCCAGCGGGCTACAGACGATCGCCTTCGCCGCCCAGCGCCTGCGCGCCGGGGAGGAGGGGATCTATGTCGCCGGCGGGCTCGATTCGGTATCGCTGGTGCTGCCCCACAAGAATTTGACGCGCTACCGCTCGGACGGCATCGCCGAAACCATGCCGGCGCTGTACTGGCCGATGATCGAAACGGCGGACTATGTTGCTGAAAAATACGGCATCGGCCGCGAAGCCCAGGACGAATATAGCCTGGAAAGCCAGCGCCGCACCGCCGCCGGGCAAGACGCCGGGCGCTTCGACGCCGAAATCGTCCCCATCGCCGCCCGCCGGCGGCTGGTCGCCAAGGACGGCAGCGAATCCTTCGAACTCGCCACCCTGGTCAGGGACGAAGGCAACCGCGCCGACACCAGCCTCGCCGGCCTGTCCGCGCTCAAAACCGTCCGCGCAGGCGGCACTATCACCGCCGGCAACGCCAGCCAGCTTTCCGACGGTGCCAGCGTCTGTGTGGTGATGTCGGATACCGAGGCCGCCCGCCGCAAACTCACCCCGCTCGGCACCTTCCGCGGCTTTGCCGTCGCCGGCTGCGGCCCCGAAGAAATGGGCATCGGGCCGGTCTTCGCCGTCCCCAAACTCCTCGCCCGCCACGGGTTGACCGTCGCCGACATCGACCTGTGGGAATTGAACGAAGCCTTCGCCGTCCAGGTCCTGTATTGCCGCGACACGCTCGGTATCGACCCCGACCGCATCAACGTCGATGGCGGCGCCATTTCCATCGGCCACCCCTTCGGCATGTCCGGCTCCCGCCTCACCGGCCACGCCCTCATCGAAGGCCGCCGGCGCGGCGCGAAGCGCGTGGTGGTGACGATGTGCGTGGGCGGGGGCATGGGAGCGGCGGCGCTTTTCGAGCTGTAAACCCCTCTCCC
>JANYCM010000020.1 GCA_025360285.1 Sphingomonadales bacterium | reverse complement strand
GTCGGGGGTGCCGCTCGATCCCTATCCACATCTGGCGCGCTGGTTCGCCGTCATGGGCGCCCGCCCGGCGGTAATCGCCGGCATGCAGGTGCCGACGCCACCCCGCACCGCCGCCGCCATTGTCGAAACCGCCCAAAAACTGATCATGACATGAACTGGCCGAACGAAGCACGGCTGGCGCTATCGATCGTCATCAATGTCGAGGAAGGCGCCGAAGCCAATATCCGCGACGGCGACAAGGGGCCGGAGCCGGTCGATGAATTGCAGGCGGTGCCGCACAAGCCGATTCGCGCCCATGGCAATGAAAGCAATTACCAATATGGCCTGATCGAAGGCGCCCCGCGGATCATGAAGCTGCTCGATGCGCATGGCATGACGGCAACCTGGACGGCGGCGGCGCTGGCGCTGGAACGGTCGCCCGGCCTCGCCAAAGCGATTGCCGCCCGCGGCGATGAAGTCTGCTGCCATGGCTGGCGCTGGGTCCATCAATTCCAGATGGATGAGGCCGAGGAGCGCGAGTTCATCGTCAAGGCGCGCGATTCGATCATGGCCTCGACCGGCACGCGTCCGCTCGGCTGGCTGTCGCGCTATCTCCATACCGACAATACCCGCCGGCTTCTGGCTGAGGAAGGTTTCCTCTATCACATGGATGATTTCAGCCGTGATGTGCCGTTCCGCGAGGATGTGACGCTTGCCGATGGCCGCGTGCAGCCGATGGTCATCCTGCCCTATGCGCTGGACACCAATGACATGAAATTCTGGCTGACCCCGGCCTATGCCCCCGAAGATTGGCTGAAATATGCGATCAACACGTTTGACTGGCTGTATGACGAAGGCGGCCGGATGATGTCGATCGGCCTGCATTTGCGCATCATCGGCCGGCCCGGTCGCATCTGGGCCTTCAAGGCGTTTCTTGATCATGTCGCGGCGAAAAGCGGCGTCTGGATCGCTGCGCGCGCCGATATTGCCCGGGCCTTTGCCGCCCAAGATCCAGCCTGGGAGTTCCATCATGGTCTTTGAAAACCAGACTATATTATTGACCGGCGGCAGCGGCGGCATTGGCGGCGAAGTAGCGCGGCATCTGCTCGCCAAGGGCGCCACTGTGATCATCTCCGATCGTCACGCGGCGGCGGACGTGCCCGAAGGCGCGTCCTATATTCAACTCGACGTCACCGCCGAAACCGCCTGGGAAACCGCGATCGCGGCGATCGTCGCCCGGCATGGCGCCCTCAATGGCCTGGTCAACATTGCCGGCGTCTTCACCCCCGGCATCGCCTTTGAAGATATGACCCTAGCGCAGTGGCGCTATCACATGGACGTCAATCTGGACGGCAGTTTCATGGGCTGCCGCCTGGCGATCAAGGCGATGGCACTGACCGGCGGCGGCGCAATCGTCAACTTCTCCTCAGGGCTGGCCGAGATCATGCTGTCGGATGCCGGTGCCTATTGCGTGTCCAAGGCGGCGGTGCTGGCGCTGACCCGGCTAGCGGCCAAGGCCGGCGGGCAGTTCAGGGTGCGGGTCAACGCCGTGCTGCCCGGCGCCATCGACACACCAATGCTGTGGGGCAATCTGCGCGAAGGCCAGGACCCGCAGGACCTGATCGACATGCTGGTCAAGCAACACCCAATCGGCCGAATCGGCCAGACGACCGATATCGCCCAGGCCGTCGCCTTCCTGCTCGATCCGGCCAACAGCTTTGTGACGGGGGCCCTGCTGGCGGTCGATGGTGGCCAGTTGGTCGATTGAGGGCAACCCTGTCCAAATTAGAGCCAGTCTGGTTGACGTGGGACAGCACCGCCGGTGCCTGGCCACCCTGTGCTCAATTGGCCATTTCGCGAGCTGCGGCATAGTCGGCCTTGCCGTTGGGGGCACGCGGCACCTTTGGCACGATTATTACCCGCTTGGGCGTCTTGTAGCCGGCAAGCGTCTGACGGACATGCGCCCGCAGCGCTTCGGGATCGGCACCGCCAGGTGATTCGACGACCGCCGTCACAGCCTGGCCCCATTTTTCATCGGGCACGCCAAACACCAGCGCATCATCGACCGCCGGGTGGGTTTTCAGCATCTCCTCGACTTCTTCGGGGAAGACCTTTTCGCCGGCGGTGTTGATGCACTGACTGCCGCGCCCGAGCAAAGTGAAGCTGCCATCGGCTTCGATGATTGCCCAATCGCCGGCCATCGCATAGCGGGTGCCATCGATGGTGACGAAGGTTTCAGCGGATTTCTTTTCGTCGCGCCAATAGCCGCGCGGGATCAGCCCGCCGCGGGCGATACGGCCGCGGGTGCCGGGTGGCACCGGGCGCAGATCATCATCGACGATCAAAGTCTGGCCATCGGCGCTGAACTTCGTGGCGGCGCCGGCGTTGGCGCTGGTCTGAACCGCATTGCCCAGGCCCAGGCTTTCCGACGATCCCAGCGAATCGACAATCATCAGATTGGGAGCGTGGCGGAGCAACCCGGCCTTGATTTCGGGCGACCACATGGTGCCGCTGGAGATCATCACGCCCAGCGAAGCGATACTGCCATGCCCGGCATCGAGTGCCTTGAGAAGGGGCCTGCCAAAGGCATCCCCGACGATGACGCTG
>JANYCM010000008.1 GCA_025360285.1 Sphingomonadales bacterium | reverse complement strand
ACCGCAGCGGCAGCGATGGCCAGGGTGCCGGGCGCTTGCGCAGTGCGCTGGTCGTGCTGCAATTCGCCGTGTCGGTCGGCCTGGCCATCTGCACCGCCGTCGTTGCCGCCCAGACCTTTTATGCCCGTAGCGCCGATGCCGGTTACAACCGCGCCGGGCTGCTGCAAGTCACCGGCATCGGCCGCAAGCAGATCGAACCCGTCGCCGACAATCTGACCGACGCGGTGGCGCGCCTCCCCGGCGTCATCGCCGCCGGCCGCACCAACCTGCCGATCGATGCCGGCAACCAGTCATCGACCTTCGTCCGTGTCGCCGGCAACCCCAAGCCGGTCGGCATGAGCACCTATAATGTCGATGGCGGAGCCTTTGCCGCGCTGGGCCTGAAACCGCTCGCCGGCCGGCTGTTCGATCGCGCCAACCCGCATGACGACAGCCAGTCGGCGATCGGCACATCGGCGACCGATGCCGAACAGCGCGCCTTCCAGGCCCGCGGCGCCAATACCGTCGTCAACCGCGCCGCGCTGAAGGTGCTGGGCTTTGCCAGTCCCGCCGCCGCCATCGGCCAGACGATCCGCGCCAGCATCATCGATGACAAATTCGGGTTGGTGCCGGTCACCATCATCGGCGTCGTGGCGGACGTGCAGATGCGGTCGCTGCGCAGCCCTGTCGAACCGATCATGTATTATTATGATCGCAGCTATCTCAGCGACCTGCTGGTGCGGGTGAAAGCCGGGGAGGCTGGGGCGATGCGCGACAAGGTCGAAGCGGTGTGGAAACAATATGCAGCGCAGGTGCCGTTCGACGCCAAATTCGCCGATGAAATCGTCGCCCGCCAATATGATGCCGATGAAAACCGCGCCAAAAGCTTTGCCGCCTTTGCCGGCCTTGCCATCATCGTCGCCTGTCTGGGACTATATGGCCTGGCCGCCTTCACCGCCGAACGCCGTACCCGCGAAATCGGCATCAGGAAGGTGCTGGGCGCCCGCACGCGGGATATCGTCGGCCTGCTGGTCTGGCAATTTTCCAAGCCCGTGCTGATCGCCAACGTCATCGCCTGGCCGATCGCCTTTGTGCTGATGCGGGATTGGCTCAACGGCTTTGCGGTGCGCATCGATCTGGGACCGGTGTGGTTCATCGGTGCCGGGCTGGTCGCCGCGCTGATCGCCGCCGCCACCATCATCGGCCATGCCCTGAAAGTGGCGCAACAAAGCCCGGCGCTGGCACTGCGTTATGAATGATAAAATTGTAATATTCGATCCGGTGCGCAGGCGAAACGATTAACCAGTCGTTATTCCGTGACATTCTGACGCAACATAATTGTCACAATGCGACATTTCGGCCGCTTGTCGCTGCAATCCGTTTTTGATCCTTTGTGTGTGTGCAGGTGGGCGCACGCAACATCAGGGGGTCAAAATGTCATTTATGCTTCGGCATGGTCTGAACTTGTCGGTCGCAGTGCCGGCGCTGGCGATGTGTCTGCTGTCACCGGTCCATGCCGAAACGGCGCCGGCCGACGATATGCCGCCCGCCACGGCGCGGGTCGCCGCTGCGGAAACCCCCGATGACGGCGCCATCGTCGTCACCGGTTCGCGCATCGCGCGGCGTTCCCTCGATGGCGTAACGCCGCTGCAGGTCATCGATTCCAAGGCGCTGGAAACCCGTGGTTTCAGCACCGTCGCCCAGGCGCTCAACGAACTGCCGTCGTTCGGCGTGCCGGGGGCCTCGCCCGTCGGTTTCAACCAATCGGGCTTCGGCGCCGGGCAAAGCTTCGTCAACTTCCTCGGCCTTGGCTCGCAGCGCACGCTGACCCTGGTCAACGGCCGACGCTTCGTGTCGTCGAACACCGGCTCGGTGTTCGGTCCGACGGGGTCGGGCGGCAGCCAGGTCGATCTCAACACCATCCCGACCAAGATGATCGACCGGGTGGAAACCGTCGCCGCCATCGGCGCGCCGATCTATGGCTCCGACGCTGTCGCCGGCACCATCAACATCATCCTGAAGAAGGATTATCAGGGCATCGATATCGACAGCCAGGTCGGCCTGTCGTCGCGCGGCGATGTCCCGGATTATCGTTTCCGCTTCCTCGCCGGCAAGAATTTTGCCGGTGGCCGCGGCAATATCACCGTGTCGGGTGAATATAATGACGCCAGGGGCCTGTTGTTTACCGACCGCGCGGTGACCACCAGCGACAATCGCTTCGATGCTGCGGCCGTGCCCGGTCCTTACAGCCAGGTGCCCTATTATGATTTCCGCGTGCCATCGATCTCGACAAGCGGCATCCCCCTGGTCGGCGGCGCCGCCTATGGCCTGGATTTCCCGTTCAGCCCGCAGCAGGCCGTGGTGTTTTTCGGTGATCCGATGGTCAATTTCGGCGTCAACGGCCCCGGTAACAGCCAGCTCCGCTTCACCCCGAGCGGCAGCCTTGAAGCCATTGATTTCGGCAAGACCATCGGTTCGGCCGACGGCTTCAGCGTGTTCGGCGCCGGCGGCAATGGCTTTCGCCTCACCGATGTCGAAAACCTGCTGACCGATTTGAAGCGCTACAATGCCACCGTTGTTGCCAATTATGAATTGACGGACAATGTCCGGCTGTTCGGCGAAGGCTGGTACAGCGTCAGCGAAGGCCGCAACCTTGCCAGCCAGCCGGCCTATAACAGCGCGCTGTTCGGCGGCGCCGGCACCCGCGACGGCAATCTGATCATCCCGCTGTCGAACCCTTTTCTCAGCAGCACCGTTCGTTCGGCTATCGTCAATTCCATCGCCAACAACCCCAACAGCGATGCCAATCTCGGCCTGTTGCAGCCCGGCCATGCCACCCAGGATTATTTCTATCTCGGCCGCGCCAATTATGACCTGTCACCGGGCGTTTCGACCGGCCGGGTGCAGATCCTGCGCTTTGTCGGCGGCATCGATGGCAATCTGCACGTGCTGAAGGACCGCGACTGGAAGTTCGAGGCCAGCCTCAACTATGGCACCTCGCTGACCACCAGCCGCAACCCGGAACTCAACCAGCAGAATTTCCTCAACGCCGTCAACGCCGTCAAGGATGCCAGCGGCAACATCGTCTGCGCGCCCGGCTATACCAATTCGGCGGTGGCGACGCTCAGTGCGACCTGCGCGCCGCTCAATCTGTTCGGCAACCAGATTTCGGATGCCGCCAAGGCCTATGTTACCACCATTGCGACGCCGCGCAATTTGAACACCCAGGCGGATTTCCTCGCCTCGGTGTCGGGGCCGCTGCTGCCGCTGCGCGGCGGTGATCTTGCCTTTGCGCTGGGCTTTGAACACCGCGTCGAAACATCATCCTTCGATCCCGGTGTCTTCTATTATGGCAGCGGCACCGGCGGTACCGATGTGCGCGGCAGCTATGGCCGGTCCACCCCGATCGATCCGGTCTATGGCAAGTTCCACACCAATGAACTGTTCGGCGAATTGAATGCCGACATCATCTCGCCGTCGAACGACGTGCCCTTTGTCCATTCGCTGTCGGTCAATTCGGCGACGCGCTACATCTGGAACTCGCTGGCCGGCAATGATCTGACCTGGACGGCCGGCGCCCGCTATGCCCCGACCAGCTGGATCGCGGTGCGCGGCGCCTATACCCGCGCCGTGCGCGCGCCGTCGGTCACCGAAGCCTTCAACCCCAAATCGACCGGCTATTATTTCGCCGTGGACCCTTGCGACAAGGGCCAGATCACGCTCGGCCCTGACCCTTCGACCCGCGCCAAGAATTGCGCTGCCGCCGGCGTGGCGGCCGATTTCATCTCGGTGTCCAACGGCCGCTCGTTCCTTGGCTATTCGTTCGGCAACCCCACCCTGACCAACGAAAAGTCGGACAGCTATACCGGCGGAATCATCCTGACGCCGGCAACGGCACCGGGGCTGACGGTGACCGCCGATTATGTCGATATCACCCTGAAAAACGCCATCAGCCAGTTTTCGGCCACCCAGGTCGTCACAGCCTGTTACGATTCGACCAATTATCCCAATAACTTCGCGTGCAGCCTGGTCAATCGCGACGCCGCCAGCCAGTTGACCAACGTCGGCACGACCTATTTCAACTCGGCCAAGCTGCGCTACAAGGGCGTGCTGCTCGATGTGAAATATCGCACCGCGACGCCATTCCTGGGGGCCGACAGCCATCTCAGCGCGGCGATCAGCTATCAATATCTCGATACGCTGACCACGCAGTTCGGCGTCGGCGACAGGCCGCGCATCGATGACAATTCCGTCGGTTATTCGCAAAGCAAGGGCGTGCTGACGCTCAATTACGACAATCGCCGCTTCGATTATCAATTCCAGCTGCAATATATCGGCAGCGCCAATGTCGAGAACAACGCCCCGGCCAATGCCTATTCGATCCAGCGCTACAATCCGGTCGCCTATATCAACATGGCGGTTACCTATGACCTGACCAAAACGATCACGCTGCGCGCCAGCGTCGACAATGTCCTCGATACCAAGCCCCCCTATCCCTATCCGCTCAACGGCACGTCAAACCCCAACAGCAACCCCCAGGCGACCTATTTCACCGGCGTTCTGGGCACCTATATCCGCGTTGGCGCCGCGGCGCATTTCTGATCGTGGCGGGGCCGGCACGCACCGCCGGCCCCCTCACCTCCGCCAGTTTGACCGCATGCGCCGCATCGGCCACTCTCCCGGCCGGGGAGAGACGCATGGATTTCAACGGCTACAGCCGCTTCACCTTCACGCGCGGCCAGTTCGGCAATGATCGCGTGCTGACGGCGACGATCACCGGCAACAACCCGGTCAATGGCGTGGATGCCCTGATGCACGGCGAGATGGGCCGGGTGTTCACCGATTTGCAGCATGATCCGGACAGCGACATCATCGTGCTGACCGGCGCCGGCCGGGCGTTTTGCGCCGGCGGCGATTTCGACTGGTTTGCGGAGCAGATAGAACACCCGGAAAAATTCCGCGATATCGGCTGGGAGGCAAAGCGCATCGTCACCTCGCTGCTCGATATCGAAAAGCCGGTGATCTGCCGGATGAACGGCGCCGCCGCCGGGCTGGGTGCCACCATCGCGCTGCTGTGCGACATCATCATCGCCGATGACCGGGCGGTGATCGGCGATCCGCATGTCAAGGTCGGGCTGGTGGCGGGCGATGGCGGCGCGGTGATCTGGCCGCAACTGATCGGCTATGCCCGCGCCAAGGAATTTCTGATGACCGGCGACCTGATCAAGGCACCGCGCGCCGCCGAAATGGGCCTGATCAACTATGCCGTGCCGGCGGACGAACTCGACGCCAAGATTACCGAGATGGTCGGCAAGCTGATGGGCAATCCGAAATGGGCGGTGCGCTGGTCAAAGGTCGTGGCCAACCAGCCGCTGCGGGTGCTGGCGCAGCAGTTGATGGACGCCTCCATCCCCTATGAAACCCTGTCCAACCTGGCCAAGGACCGCGCCGAAGCCGTGGCGGCGGTGCGCGAGAAGCGCGCGCCCCGGTTGACCGGCGAATGACCTATCAATCCTTCACCGACGAACCCGCCCATATCGGGCAATTGCGCGATACGGTGGCCAAATTCGTCGCTGCCCATGCCCCCCGCGAAGCGCGGGTGGCGTGGGACAAAGCCCACGCCTGGCCGCGTGACGTATATGCCGAGCTCAACAAGCTGGGCCTCACCGCCCTGACCGTTCCGGAAGAATATGGCGGCGCCGGGCAGGATATCGTCGCCGCCATCGCCGTCATCGAGGAACTGGCGCAGGTCGGGCCGTGCCTCGCCGGACCGTTCATCCATACGGCCTTTTATGGCGGCATGAACCTGTCCGAAAACGGTTCCGAAGCACAGAAGCGCGAATATCTACCGCGCCTGGCACGCGGCGAGCTGTTCTTTGCCTATGGGCTATCGGAGCCCGATGTCGGCGGCGACCTTGCCAGCGTTTCGACGCGGGCGCGGTTGGAGGGTGACAGCGTCATCATCGATGGCGCCAAGCGCTGGTGTTCGGGCGCCGACTGGAGCGATGTCATCTACACGCTGGTCCGCTCCGGCGAGCCGGGGGAGCGCTATCGCAACCTGTCCTTCGTGCTGATCCCGACGCGCACCCCCGGCGTATCGATGGTGCCGATCCAGCATTCGAACCTGCGCTACATGGCCAGCCAGGATGTCTATTTCGACAATGTCCGGGTGCCGGCGGCGAACATCGTCGGCGGGCCGGGGATGTGGAACCAGGGCTGGAAACTTCTCGCCGGCCGGGCGCTCGATGTCGAAAAGCTGGAGATCACCGCCGTCGCCTTCGGCATCGCCCGGGCGGCGCTCGCCGAGGCCTGGGACTATGCCCGGGCCCGCGTGCAGTTCGGCAAGCCCATCGCCCAGCACCAGAGCGTGCGGCACAAGCTGGTGACGGCGCGCACCAAATTGCAGGCGGCGCGCCACATGCTCTATCACGCCGCCTGGCTGGCCAATGAAGGCCGGGCGTGCTCCGTCGAAACCAGCATGGCCAAGCTGTTCGTCGCCGATACCGGCGTCGAGATCGCGCTGATCTGCCAGCAGATCCTCGGCGCCTATGGCCTGACCGACAGTTTCGACATGGAACGCCATGTGCGGGACCTGCTCGGCATGCCGATCGTCGGCGGATCGAGCGACATGCAGAAGAACAACCTCGCCAGCCTGTTGAAGCTGTGAGCCCGGTCGCCGCCGCCCGGCGCCTCGCCCCCGGCATCGCGGCGCGCGCCGCCGATACCGAGGCGCAGCGGCGGTTGCCGGCCGATCTTGCCGCCGAAATCGCCGAAGCCGGCCTGTTCCGCATGGCCGTGCCGGCCCGGCTCGGCGGCGCTGAGGCCAGCCCGGCAGACATCATCGAAACGCTGATGATCCTGGGCGAAGCCGATGCCGCCACCGGCTGGTGCACGATGATCGCCGCCACCACCGCGCTGTCATCGGCCTATCTGCCCGATCCCTGGTCCGCCACCATCTTCGGCGATCCGGCCGCGATCAGCGGCGGGGTGTTCGCGCCGATGGGCAAGGCGATCAGCGATGGTGACGATTATATCGTCAGCGGCCGCTGGGCCTGGGCTTCGGGCTCGGCCAATTGCCAATGGCTGATCGGCGGCGCGCTGATTTTCGATGATGGCGTGCTGCGTACCCTCCCCAATGGCGCCCCTGACCACCGCATGATGTTCCTGCCCCGCGCCGAGGTCGAACTGATCGACACCTGGGACAGTATCGGCATGCGGGGCACCGGATCGGGCGACATGGCGGCCACCAAGCTGCGGGTGCCCAAGGCGCGTTCGGTATCGTTCATGACCGATACGCCGCGCGACCCCGGCCCGCTCTATGCCTTTCCGCCGTTCGGGCTGCTGGCGCTGGGCATTGCGGCAGTGGCCAGCGGCAATGCCCGCGGCGCGCTGAATGATTTTCGTAAAGTCGCCACTGCCAAGAAAGCCGCCGGGTCAGCGCGGACGCTTGCCGAACGCGGCACCGTCCAGGCCGAATTTGCCCGTGCCGAAGCCAGCCTCGAAAGCGCCAACGCCCTGGTCGCCCGCGAAATCACCGCCGCCTGGGGGCAGATCACCGCCGGCGACCCCGTCGATCTCCCGTCGCGCGCCCGTCTGCGCCTCGCCGCGACCCATCTCGTCCGCACATCCGCCGGTGTGGCGCGCACTGCCTATGATCTGGCCGGCGGCACGTCGGTCTATGCAACATCGCCGCTGCAACGCCGTTTTCGCGATGCCCATGTCGCCACCCAGCACATGATGGTGGCGCCGCCGACGCTGGAACTGGCCGGGCGCGTGCTGCTCGGCCTGCCGACGGACGATGCGGCGCTTTAGCATTTGAAGGCGGGGGTGCGGGCCGGTCCCGCCTTCGCGTCAGCGGTCAGATCGCCTGCCCGGCCGCCCAGCCGCTCGCCCAGGCCCATTGGAAATTATAGCCGCCCAGCCAGCCGGTAACGTCCACCGCTTCGCCAATCGCATACAGGCCAGGCACCGTCTTTGCCGCCATGGTCTTGGATGAAAGCCCTTCGGTGGCGATGCCGCCGGCGGTGACTTCGGCCTTGGCAAAGCCTTCGCTGCCATTGGGATGGAACTGCCAATCCGCCAGCTGCCCCTCCAGCGCCGCCAGCCTTGTATCGGCGACGCCCTGCAAATCCCCGTACAACCCCAATTGCCCCGCCAACAATTCCGCCAGCCGATCCGGCAACAGCGCCGCCAATTGCGCCTTCAACCCGACACGCGGCCGCGCCCGCTTCGCCGCCACCAGCCAGCCAGGTGCTTGATCGGGCAGGAAATTCACCCCGACGGGTTGCCCGTGCCGCCAATAGGACGACACCTGCAGGATCGCCGGGCCCGACAGGCCGCGATGGGTGAACAGCGCCGCCTCCCGAAACGCTGCCGCGCCGCAGCGTGCCACCACGTTCGCCGCCACCCCCGACAGCGTGCGAAAATTCAGCGCATCGCCCGCCAGCGTCAGCGGCACCAGCGCCGGCCGCGGTTCGACGATCGACAGCCCGAAACGCCGCGCCAGGCCATAGGCAAAATCCGTCGCGCCCATCTTGGGAATGGACGGCCCGCCGGTGGCGATGACCAGGGTGGGCGCCGTCGCCATCCGGTCGCCATGCGTCACCCGGAACTGGCCATCGGCGTGATCGACGGCGCCGATCGGCTGGCCCAGCGCCACGCCCACCCCGCCAGCTTCGCATTCATCCAGCAACAGCGCGACGATCTGCCGGGCCGAACCATCGCAGAATAGCTGCCCCAGCGTCTTTTCATGCCAGGCAATGCCATGGCGATCGACCAGCCCGATGAAATCCGCCGGCGTATAGCGCCGCAGCGCCGATGTGGCGAAATGCGGATTGCGTGACAGGTAACGTTCGGGAACCGCCCCGACATTGGTGAAATTGCACCGCCCGCCGCCTGAAATCAGGATCTTCCTGCCCGGTTCATCGGCATGATCGATGACCAGCACCCGCCGGCCGCGCTGCCCGGCAATGGCGGCGCACATCAATCCGGCGCCGCCCGCGCCAAGCACGATGGCATCATAATGCAAAGCCGAGGCCATTCAGACGCGGATCAGGCGGCGGCCAAAGCTTTGCCCGGTGAACAGGCCGCAGAAGGCTTCGGGAAGCCTGGCCAGTCCGTCGAAAATCTCCTCGCGATACTGGACGCTGCCGGCCTTGATCAGCCCGGCCAGTTCGGCCTGGGCGGCGGCAAAGCCCGGCAGATCATCAAACACCACCATGCCTTCCATGCGCAGCCGCCGGCCGATGAATTCGCGGGTATTGTGCAGACCCGGTATCGCATCGTTCGGCGTGTTGTAGTCCGCCACCTGGCCCGACACCACAATCCGCCCGCGCAGCTTCATGTGCGGCAGGGCGCGATCGATCAGGGCGTTGCCGACATTGTCGAACATCACATCAAAACCGCCGGCCGCCGCCACGGCAAATTGCGCCTCGAAATCCGCCGCCTTATAGTCGATCGCCGTGGTGAAGCCGATATCGCGCAGCCATTGGCATTTGACCGGCCCGCCGGCGATGCCGATAACCTCCGACGCACCCCACAGCCCCGCCAATTGCCCGGCGGTGGCACCGACCGGCCCGGCAGCGGACGTGACCAGCACGCGCTCGCCAGCCTTGAACTGTGCAACGCGTTTCAGACCGAACCAGGCCGTCATGCCCGGCACGCCGAGCAGCCCGATCCACAATTGTTCGGGCACATCCAGATCGGGCAGCTTGAGGCAATAACCGCGGCCGTTCGACACGACATGCGTGGCCCAGCCGGACAGCGCGACATGGTCCCCCACAGCGAAACGGTCGTTACGGCTGGCAATCACCTCGCCAACGCAAAAGCCATCGACTGGCGCGCCGGGTGGCAGCGGCGGCGCATAGGAAGCGCCGGGCGACAGGCGTGACCGCGTGCCCGGATCGCACGACACAAAATGGTTTTTCGCCAGGAACTGACCCTCGGCCAGGTCCGGAATCGCCAGCCGTTCGATGCGGAAATCATCCGGCGTGGGCATGCCATCGATGTGCCGCACCAGCACTACCCGTTCCATTTCGTCCGCAGCCATGCCAGTCTCCAACCCCAAGGGGAGACACCATGGACCAACGCATCAGCATCGTCACGCTGGGAACCAATAACCTGCCAAAAGCTGTGGCTTTCTGGGAGGCGATGGGCTGGCCGCGCCGCCTGCGCAAATTCGATGCGATCGCGATGTTCCAATGCGGCGGCATGGCCTTTGCCCTGTATCCTTTCGACAAATTGGCCGAAGACTGCGGGATGGCCGGCAGCGATGGTGGCGCTATTCAGCGCGGTGGGCCAGGCTTCGGCGGCTTTACCCTGGCGCATAATGTCGGCAGCAAGGCCGAGGTCGATGCGCTGCTGGCGACAGCCGTGGCCAGTGGCGGGACGTTGCAGAAACCGGCGCATGATGCCTTTTGGGGTGGCTATTCAGGCTATTTCTGCGATCCCGACGG
>JANYCM010000004.1 GCA_025360285.1 Sphingomonadales bacterium | reverse complement strand
GCGAACTCGCCGCCGGCCGCCGCGAACTGGCACAGATCACCATGGCGGCGTTCGGCAGCCCGATGGTCGCCGCCAACCTGTGCCATTTCTACCGCGGCACCCTTCCCGCCGCCGCTCGCCCGGCCTTTGATGCCATGATGGCGGCGGTGGCCGCGATGTTGCTCACCTCGAACGGCGCCCTGCTCAACGGGCTGCTGCCAGCCGGTTGACTTTGCCCGGATCAGGCGTGAACATCCTGATCAGGACATTGGAGACCGCCACACTGCGCCCTGCCCGCCTCGCCCTGCTGCGGCTCGCCGCCACCATTGCGGCGTGCAAACCGGCCGCCCCGCCAGCCGGCAATATCACCAGCGAACGCCTGCTCGCCGATGACAACAACGGCAACTGGCTGACCGGGGGCAATGATTGGCGCGGCAGTTATTTCTCCAGGGCCAGCGCCATCGATGCCGGCAACGCCGGCCGGCGGGGCTTTGCCTGGGCGCATGATGTCGGCGCGGCGCGCGGCCAGGAAGCCACGCCCATCGTCGTCGATGGCGTCATGTACGTCTCGACCAACTGGGGCAAGGTGCTCGCGATCGATGCCGCTACGGGGCGGGAAATCTGGGTCTATGATCCCGAAGTCGATGGGCAATATGGCCGTTACGCCTGCTGCGATGTCGTCAACCGCGGCGTCGCCGTCTGGCAGGGCATGGTCTATGTCGGCACCATCGATGGCTGGCTGGTCGCCATCGATGCCGCCACCGGCAAACCGAAATGGCGCGCCGACACGCTGGGCGCCGAGGCCCGCGCCAGACACTTGCCCTATGCCATCACCGGCGCGCCGCAGATCGCTGGCGATGTCGTCGTCATCGGCAATGGCGGCGCCGATTTCGGCGTGCGCGGCTTTGTCCGGGCCTTTGACCTGGCGACGGGCAAATTGCGCTGGACCTTCTGGACAGTGCCGCATGATCCCAAAACCGGCCCCCAGGAAACCGCCGCCCTCGACGCCGCGCTCAAGACCTGGGACCCGGCCAGCGACTGGTCCTATGACGGCGGCGGCACCGCCTGGGATGGCATGGCCTATGATCCCAAACTCAAGCTGCTCTATGTCGGTACCGGCAACGCCAGCCCCTATAATTATCTGAAACGCTCAAAGGCCAAGGGCCACAATCTCTACCTCGCCTCCATTGTCGCCATCGATCCTGCCACCGGCGATTTGAAATGGCATTATCAGACGGTGCCCGGCGACGCCTGGCACTATACCGCCGTGCAGAAGATGATCCTTGCCGATCTGACAATCGCCGGGCGCACGCGGCAGGTGATCATGCAGGCCCCCAAGAACGGGCTGGTCTACGTCCTTGACCGCGCCACCGGCGCGCTGATTTCGGCCAAGCCCTATACTTTCGTCAACTGGACCAGCGGCATCAATCCGGCGACCGGGCGCGCTAAAATCAACCCTGCCGCCTATTATTTCGACAAGCCGGCGCTGGTCTATCCGTCGATGGCGGGCGGCCCTAACTGGCAGCCTATGGCGTATAATCCCGGCACCGGCCTTGTCTATATCCCGGTCACCGATGCGCCTATGGTGTTTGTCGATACCGCCAGGCGGCCGATCGGCGCCGCCGCCGGCACTTTCGATGTCTTCGGCCTGTTCCCCGAAGGCTATGATCCCAAGGGGCTGGCGGCACCCTTTGGCACCATGCCGGCAATGGCCGATCTGGTGCGCAGCGCCGGTGGCCCCGCCAAACCCGCCAGCCGCAGCTTCATCCGCGCCTGGGACCCGGTGCAGGGCCGCATCGCCTGGGAAGTGCCAACACGCGGCCTGCAGGATGGCGGCATCATGACAACGGCGGGCAATCTGGTGATCAGCGGCGATCCCGGCGGACACCTCACTATCCGCCGCGCCGATACCGGCGCGCTGCTCAAATCGATCGACACCGGCACCTTGATCATGGCGGCACCGATGACCTATCGTATCGGCGACACCCAATATGTCGCCGTGCTCGCCGGATTGGGCGGCGCTGGCAACTGGACGTTCGCTCCGGACACCGCCGCGTATAAATATGGCAATGCCGGGCACCTTCTGGTGTTCAGGCTGGATGGCGGCGCGGTACCGCTGCCGCCCGCCGCGGTGCCGCCGAAATTCGAAGCGCCGCCGCCGATCCTGGCCTTTACCGAAACACAGGCGGCCGCCGGCGAGCCGCTGTATTTTCGCAACTGCGGACGCTGCCATGGCTTTGGCCCCGGCCTGCTGCCCGATCTACGGCGCATTTCGGCCCCCACCCATGCCATTTTCAACCAGATCGTCCTGGAAGGCCTGTATGTGACCAAGGGCATGGCGAATTTCAGCGATGTGTTGAAACCCGCCGATGTCGATGCCATCCACGCCTATGTGGCGCGCGAACAACAGGCGATGTATCGTGCCGAAACCGCCGGCACAGCGACAAACGGAGCCGTGCCGCCCAAGGTGACGCATTGAGGTGCCATGCCCAGGATCGACCCCGCCGCGCATCCCGTCATCGTCCAGACCGGCTATCTGCCGCCGCATGACGCCGCCGTTGCCGGGCGCAGCCGCGTCGCCATCGCCGCGGCCGGTGGCCTGACGCAGTTCGGCGCCAACCTCGTCACCCTCGCCCCCGGTGCCTGGTCAAGCCAGCGGCACTGGCACAGCGCCGAGGATGAACTGGTCATCATGGTCAGCGGCAGCGCCGTGCTGGTCGAGGAGGTGGGCGAGGTGGTGCTGCAACCGGGTGACATCGCCACCTTCAAGGCCGGCATTGCGAACGGCCATCACTTGCAGAACCGCAGCACGGCGCCGGTGGTGTTCCTCGCCATCGGCACGGACCATCCCGCGACCGACGAATGCCATTACCCCGATATCGACATGTTCTGGTCAGAGGCGACGGGGTTCACGACGAAAGGCTGAGCACCGGTGGATCCCCCCTCAGTCCCGCCCCGCCAGCCAGGGCCGCAGCACCGCAAGATACGCCGCCGGATTGTCGCCCATCACCGCATGCGCTGCATCGGGGATTTCGCGAAACGCCGCGCCGCCGGGCACGGCCGCGGCAAAGCCGGCGACCGTCGCCGGCACCGCCTCATCGGCTTCGCCCGCGACAAACAGCGTGCGCTTGGCCTCGAGTTTTTGCAGCAGCGGCGTGCCGTCATAGTCCTTCAGCGTGCCCGACGACGTGAATTCAGCCCGGCCCCACATGTAATTGTACAAATTGGGGCTGAAACTGCGCGGCATCGTCTTCTTGTAGGCGGCGATTGCCGGTGGCGGATCGCTGAGATGCACATGCCGGGCATAAAAGGCATCGGTCGCGGCATCGCATTCGGCCTGGGGCAGTGCGCCGGGCACATCGCAGCGATCGAGCCGGTCACGGACGTCAGGCGGCATCCGGTCCTTCAATAGCCGCGCATCACGCAGCCACAGCGGCGTTGATACCAGCGGCGATTGCACGATCAGGCTGGCGATCACACCGGGCTGTGCGGCAAACATCCGGGCACCATATTCAACGCACAGCGTGCCGCCCCAGCTGGCGCCGAGGACATGCCAGCGCGGAATGGCGAAATGCCCGCGGATCGCCTCCAGCTCATCGAGAAAGCGCGGGATCACCCAGTTTGCCGGATCGCCCGGCGCATCTGAGCGGCCGCAATCGAGCTGATCATAGAGGATCACCGCACGATCCCCTGCCAGCGCCGTCGCATTGAGGAAATACCAGTGCGAGCTGCCCGGCCCACCGTGCATCAGCACGAGCGGCGGACACGGGCCCTTCAGATCGCCATTGACGCGGACATAGACTCGCCCGCCCGGCACCGCGACCATCGCCTCCTGATCGGGCACCAGCCGCACGCCGGGAAAATCGCGGCCCGGCCGGGCATAGCCGGGGGTGGCGAGCAGCGCGGCGCCGCTGGCCAGCACATCGCGGCGGGTCATCATGTCACCTCCCCGTTCAGGCGCCGAAAGGTCGAATAGCGCGGATTGTCGGTCGCCACCTTGGCCAGGGTGGCTGTCGTCAGCGCATCTAGCAGGCCGGGCGTATCGCATGACAATTCCCCGCTGCGCAGCCGCTCGCAGATGTCAGCGCGCAACCGGTCAAGCGGCGCGTCAACCCCAAGGAAACCTGCCAGCGCCGCCGCTTCGGCGCGCTGCGGCTGCTGCGCCAGTTCACGCGTCACAATGGCCAGGGCGTTGCCGGCCACCTTGGCATGAAAGGCCTTTTGCCCGGTCAGATCGGCCTCGATGCCGGCCAGAAAGGCAGCGACCGCTTCGACCAGTGCCCGGGCTTCGATCTGTTCGGCCATCAGATGTCCCCATGGCGGATGAGGTGGACAAGATCGAGCTCCACTTCCGACACCCGGCGGCCGATGGCAGCGCGTTCGACGGAAGGCACCCGGCCCGAGACATGGTCATGCCCCAGTTGCAGACAGGCAAGCCCCCAGCGCAACGTGCCCCAGACTTCCCACATATGCGCCCGATCGCGATCGATAGGGGTGCCGCCGGCCTGGGCATAGGCGTCATACAGCGCCTCGCGCTCGCCAAAGCCGCCGACCGGCTTCTGCCATATGCCGAAGCGCCAGGCATTGGCGCACAGCCAGCCGAGATCCTCCGCCCCCTCGCCAACGTGCGCCAATTCCCAATCGAGTACGGCGGCGAGGCCCTGGGTATTGATGATGAAATTCCCGCTGCGGAAGTCACCATGAACGATGGTGGCGGCCGGCGCGCTACCGCAGCGTTCGGCGAGCCAGGCAAAGGCCAGGTCGAACACCGGCGAATTGACGCCGAATTCGCGATAATGATCGAACATGCGGTCACGCATTGCCGCGATTGTCCCGCCACTGACCGGCAATCCCCGCGCCCGGTCCGCTGGCAGCCCGTGCAAGACCGCCAGCACCACCGCGCACTGCCCGGTCAAAGCCGCCCGCGCCCCGGCAAAATCCCGCGATTTGAGCCATTTCGGCGCCAGGCTTTCCCCGGCAATCCGCGCCATGACGAAACCATCCCCCAGATCATCGCCGGGTTGCAGCACCGCCACCACTGTCGCCACCGGCACGCCATGCG
>JANYCM010000375.1 GCA_025360285.1 Sphingomonadales bacterium | reverse complement strand
CATCAGCGAGGCCGGTGCGGTGCACGGTCATGATGCCGAAACGTCCCAGCAGGGCGTCGGTGATGGCGATATTGTCGGCGGTACTGGTTCGGCCCGTGATGCGGAATGACGTGCTGCCGCCATGCAGCCGTGGATCGTCGGGCAGCAGGATTTCAAGGCCGGCGAGGCCACGCAGCGGTTGGACCCAGCGGTTGCGCAGGTGGTGCAGCCGCGCCAGCTTGGCGCGCCGGTCGATACCCGCCTGAAAATCCAGCGCCGCCGGTATCGACAGTTGCGCGGCGAAATCAAAGCTTCCCTGATGCACCCGCGCCTGCACCGAATCGGGGCTTGCATCGGCTTCGGCGGGCGACGGCGCGATGGCATCGGCATGGCCCTTGCGGATCCAGATGGCGGCGGTGCCCAGCGGCGCGCCGACCCATTTGTGAAAGTTGATCCCGACGAAATCGGCGCCAAGATCGGGCAGCTTGAAATCGATCTGGAAGAAACTTTGCGCCGCATCGACGATGACCTGGGCACCGCGCGCCCTGGCCAGCGGCACAATGTCGGCCACCGGTAACACCAGCCCGGTGCGATGGCTCATATGGGTCAGCAGCACCAGCTTCAGGCGCGGCGTCGCCGCGATGGCCTCGGCATAGGCGGCAATGACGCCATCATGGCTGAGGACGCGCGGCAGGTTGATCTTCACCGCTTCGGCACCACGCGACCGGGCCAGCGACACCATAGACCCCTGCATCGCTTCATAATCGCTGTCGGAATACAGAATCCGATCGCCCGGCCCGACATCGCGAAACTGGCTGATCAGCGCCGACAGTCCTTCGGCGGCGTTGCGGCACAGGCCGATTTCTTCGGGCAGAGCGCCCATCGCATCGGCGGCGCGTTCGGCCGCCTGCGCCAGATCGTTGACCATGGCACGCCGGCCATACCAGCTGTTGTCGCGGTTGAGCCGGTCCGAAAGGGCGCGATAGGCGGCCATGACCGGGCTGGCCATCGCGCCCCAATAGCCATTTTCCAATTCGATGATCTGGCGGGTAACCGGATATTGCGCGGCGATGGCGCTCCAGCCGGCTTCATCGTCCGGCAGCAGCATTGCCCTGGTTGTGGCGCGAACTGGCATGGATGCCGCCCCGGCCATCGCACTGGCGGCGATCATCGCGGCGCGCCTGGTAACATCGGTCATTATCGCCCCATCGCCGTCATCACAGTTGAAACGCCCAATAAACCAGCGCGCCATAGGCGATCAGCGCGACGCCGGCATGGACCAGCAACAGCGGTCCGATGCGGCGCGGTGCCGGCTGCGCCAGCAAGGGCACGATCAGCCCGGTCATCAAAGCGCCGACCATGAAAATTGCGGCGATCTCCCCAAGGTCGTGCCGCATTATGTGCGATCCATCCGGCGCACCGCGCAACAGCATGGCCATGACTTCCAGCCCGCCTGCCCCCAGCAGCAGGTGAATGGCAATCAGCATCGGCCGGTTGCGCACCCCCATCAGATATTGAAACCCCATATAGCCGCCAATGGCAACCGTCGTGCTGATGATGACGATGATCGGTGCAATAGTCATGTGCCGTCCCCCCGCTGGCGCTTTCTATCCCATTGCAGCAATGCCAGACCAGACCCCCGAACGATCAGGGCAGCAGGACGGCTTTGCCCCGCAGCGTGCCCGCCGCCATCATCGCAAAGGCCTGGGCTCCTTCATCAAGCGGCAGGCGCAGCCCGATTTGCGGGCGCAGCGCCCCCGCCCGTGCATCGATGGCGGCGATATTGCTGATGCCGGCCGCAGGGTCCTGGCGGCCATATTCACCGGCACGCACCCCCAGAACCTCGACTTCCTTCAGCAACAGCCGGTTGAGCGGCAGCGGCGCCGGCCGGCCGCCGGTAAAGCCGATGATCAGATAGCGGCCGCCGCGCCTTAAGGTGCGCAGTGCCGGCAATGCCAACGCCCCGCCCACCGGATCGAACACGACATCGATATCACGCAGCGCCAGTGCCGGCGCCGCCCGGTCGATCAGCACGGCATCATGCGCCCCCGCCCCGCACGCCAGGGCCAGTCCAGCCTCGCTCGACGCCGCCGCAACCACTTCGGCGCCTTCCAGTGCCGCCAGCGCGACCGCCGCCAGCCCCATGCCGCCACCAGCTCCGGTCACCAACACGCGTTCCCCGGCCTGCAAGCGCCCGCGCCGCATCAGCCCGACCCAGGCGGTCAGTGCGCCGACGGTGAACGCCGCCGCTTCGGCATCATCCAGGCCCATCGGCACCGGTCGCACGCCCGCCATCGGCAAGGTCAACCGCTGCGCAAAACAGCCGCCGCGCCCGCCGATGATGACGCGCTGGCCGTGCAGCGCCTCGGCCCCCGGCCCGGTGGCGATCACCCGGCCACAGGCCTCCGTGCCGGGAATGAACGGCAGTTCGGGCTTGAACTGATACCCCCCCGCCAGCATCAGCAGATCGGGGAAATTCAGTGCGGCGGCATCGATCGCAACCGTCACCTCGCCCGGACCCGGTGCCGATGGCTCCGGCCAATTCGCCTCAAGCCGCAGCCCGGATCGATCCTCGGCGAGATGATGACAAACGAGTGCGCGCATTATCCTTATCTGCCGGGGGTTCCCCCGAAACACCAGCCCCACACAATGCCGGCCCTTGCGCTTTGCCGCTGCCTCCGCAAGGAACGCCGCCTGACCTTTCGGAGCTAGCCTGTGTCCCACCCCTTGCGTATCGGTCTGGCCGGATTGGGCAATGTCGGCGCCGGCGTTGTCCGGGTGCTCGATGCCAATGCCGACCTCATCACCCGCCGCGCCGGGCGGCCGATCAGCATTACCGCCGTCAGCGCGCGGGATCGCCAGCGCGAACGCGGGCTTGATCTGTCGCGCTTCATCTGGGTTGATGACGCGACCGAACTTGCCGGTCGCGATGATGTCGATATCGTTGTCGAACTGATCGGCGGTGCCGATGGCCCGGCGCTGACCCTGGCACGGCGCACGCTGGCGGCCGGCAAGGCGCTGATCACCGCCAACAAGGCGATGCTGGCGCACCATGGCCTTGACCTTGCCGCTGCCGCCGAAGCCCAGGGCCTCGCGCTCAAATATGAAGCCGCGGTCGCCGGTGGCATCCCCGTCATCAAGGGCCTGTCGGAGGGCATGGCCGCCAACCGCATCGCCCGGGTTTATGGCCTGCTCAACGGCACCTGCAATTATATCCTGACGCGGATGGAAAATGAACGGCTGGATTTCGGCCATGTCCTCGCCGAAGCCCAGGCCGCCGGCTATGCCGAGGCCGACCCCAGTTTTGATATCGATGGCATCGATACCGCCCATAAATTGTCGGTCCTGGCCGCCCTGGCCTTTGGCGCCCGCATCGATTTTGCGGCCGTCGCCACCCAGGGCATCCGCGCCGTGGAACTCGCCGATATCGACCAGGCGGCGGCTTTGGGCTTTCGCATCAAGCTTGTCGGCCTGGCCGAAGCCAGCGAGGGGCAGTTGTTTCAGCGCGTGCATCCGGCGCTGGTGGCGCTCGATCACCCGCTGGCGGCGGCCGGCGGGGCGCTGAACGCCGTGGTCGCGGAAGGTGATTTCGTCGGGCGCCTGTTGTTTCAGGGACGCGGCGCCGGCGAAGGCCCCACGGCCAGCGCTGTGGTCGCCGATATCATCGACATCGCGCGCGGCAGCATCGGACACGCCTTTGGCATGCCGGTGGCGGCGCTTACCGCCCTGCCGCCTGCCGACATCGCCCGCCGCCGGGGCCGCTATTATCTGCGCCTGACCGTTGCCGATCGCCCCGGCGTGCTGGCGGAGCTGACGGCAGCGCTGCGCGATCATGGAGTCTCGATTGAAAGCCTGATCCAGCGCGGGCTTTCGGCGGACGGCGATGCCATGATCGTCATGGTGACGCATATTGCCGGTGAACCCCAGGTCCTCGCCAGCCTGGCCCAGATGGCAGCGAGTGACGCCGTGACCGGTGCGCCGGTAATGATGCACATCCTCGATTTTTGACCCTGTCGCTACCCTTGCAGGCGGTGGCGAACCCCCCTACACCCCGGCGCACCCCGCTGAACGGAGCCACCATGACCATCACCCCCCGCAGTTCGACCCTCGACCGTGTGCTGGTTCTGGAAATGGTCCGGGTGACCGAAAACGCAGCGATTGCCTGTTCAAAACTGATCGGCCGCGGCGATGAAAAGGCCGCCGATGCCGCCGCCGTTGAAGCCATGCGCGATGCCCTCAACCGGCTCGATTTCGATGGCACGGTGGTCATCGGCGAAGGCGAGCGCGACGAGGCGCCAATGCTGTTCATCGGCGAAAAAGTCGGCCGCGGCTATGTCGAAACCGGCGTCGGCAGCGGCCCCAAGATCGATATCGCGCTTGATCCGCTGGAAGGCACGACGATCACCGCCAAGGCCGGTCCGAACGCCCTCGCCGTGCTGGCGATTTCCGAAGAAGGCGGGCTGCTCAACGCCCCCGATGTCTATATGGACAAAATTGCCGTCGGCCCCGGCTATCCCGCTGGCATCATCAATCTGAAGAAATCGCCGACTGACAACGTCAAGGCCGTTGCCGCTGCCAAGGGCGTCGCGCCCGGCGACCTGATCGTCTGTGTGCTCGATCGCCCGCGCCACGAAGCGCTGATCGCCGAACTGCGCAGTCTGGGCTGCGGCATCATGCTGATCCCCGATGGCGATGTCGCCGGCGTGATCGCCACCAGCAATCCCGACACCGGCATCGACATCTACATGGGCAGCGGCGGCGCCCCTGAAGGCGTGCTGGCGGCGGCGGCGCTGCGCTGCGTCGGTGGCCAATTGCAGGGCAAGCTGGTGTTCCGCAACGATGACGAACGCGGCCGCGCGCGGCGCTGGGGCATCACCGATCTCGACCGCATCTATGATCTGCACGACCTCGCCAGCGGCGATGTCATCTTCGCCGCTACCGGCGTCACCGATGGATCATTGCTGAAGGGCGTCAAGCGCCGCCGTGACGGTGTCATCACCACCCAGAGCGTTGTCATGCGCGCTTCCTCGGGCACCGTCCGCTGGGTCAGCGGGGAACACCGCGCCCACGGCCATGCATAGTCGGCTCCCCTCTCCCCCTGTGGGAGAGGGCGGTTCGGCACAAGCGCCGATTGGGGAGCCGGGTTGTGTCTTCAATGTCACCACCTCTGTCCTCGGCCAACCCTGGCGTTGGCGCGGCGGCGTCATGCCGGGCACCGGGGGCAGTCTGGATGGCCGCGGCAATGACGATCTGGTCCACCATCTGTTCCGGGCGCGCGGCGCCATCGCCCCCGATTTCGATCGGCTGAAAACGCCAACGCTGCGCGACTGGCTGCCCGATCCGGCGCTATTCAACGACATGGAAGCCGCTGCCGTCCGCATTGCCGATGCCATTGCCGCCGGCCAAGTCATCATCATCTTCGGGGATTATGATGTGGATGGGGCCACTTCGGCGGCATTGCTCATTCGCTATCTCAGGTCGGTCGGCGCCACCGTTGGCCATTATATCCCCGATCGCCTGCTCGAAGGCTATGGCCCGTCGGCCGATGCGCTGGTGGCATTGAAGGCGGCCGGTGCTGACCTCGTGGTGACGGTCGATTGCGGCACCCAGGGTTTTGACGCGCTGGCGGCGGCACAGGCGGCCGGCCTTGATGTCATCGTCGTCGATCATCACAAGGCCGGCACGGCGCTGCCGCCGGCGCTCGCGCTGGTCAATCCCAACCGGCTTGATGAAAGCGACTTGGCGGCGGCGCACGGTCATCTGGCGGCGGTCGGCGTCGCGTTTCTGCTGGCGGTTGCGCTCAATCGCCTCCTGCGCCAGCGCGGTGCCTTTGCGACACGGCCGGAACCCAGGCTGACCGATCTGCTCGACATAGTCGCGCTCGGCACCGTCGCCGATGTCGTGCCGCTGACCGGTCTCAACCGTGCCTTTGTAACGCAAGGGCTAAAGGTCATGCGCCAGCGCCGCAACATCGGCCTCAATGCGCTGATCGACGTCGCCGCTCTCGCCCGGCCGCCGGTGGCACGCGATCTCGGCTTTGCGCTTGGCCCGCGCGTCAACGCCGGCGGCCGCGTCGGCAAATCCGATCTCGGCGTGCGCCTGCTCACCACCGAAGACCCCGCCGAGGCCACTGCTATCGCCGCCGAACTCGATCGCCTCAACGGCGAACGCCGCGCCATCGAGGCCGAGGTAACCGAAGCGGCGTTGGCCCTCGCCCGCCCTGATGCCAATATGGCAGTGGCCGTCATCGCCGGTGAAGGCTGGCACCCCGGCGTCATCGGTATCGTCGCCTCGCGCGTCAAGGACCGCCTGCACCGCCCGGCGATTATCATCGCCATTCAGGATGATGGCACCGCAAAGGGTTCCGGCCGGTCACTTCCCGGCGTTGACCTGGGTGCCGCCGTGCTGACTGCGCGCGATGCCGGCCTGCTCATCGCTGGCGGCGGCCACGCCATGGCGGCCGGCCTGACGGTGGCGGCCGATGGCATCGATGCGCTCACCGCCTTCCTCAATGACCGGCTGGCCGGCGATGTCGACAGGGCCGCCACCGGTCGCGCGCTCGATTGCGATGCCGCCCTGGCGCCGCGCGGCATCAACCTGGCCTTGGCCGAAACGCTTGATGTCGCCGGCCCCTATGGCCAGGGCTGGTCCGCCCCGCGGGTTGCTTCCGGGCCGTGGACCGCGGTCGATTGCCGCATAGTCGGCGAACATCACGTCAAGCTGATGCTCGCCGGCGCCGATGGCGCGCGCTGCAAGGCGATCGCCTTTCGCCATGCCGATACCGCGCTGGGCGCCGCCCTCGCCGGTGCCCGTGGCCGGCCCTTCTATGTCGCCGGCCGCGTCAAGCGCGACGACTGGAAAGGCGAACCCAGTGCCGAAATCGAAGTCGATGACATTGCCTGGGCGTGAACATGCTTGACGCGCTGCCCCCTCCCCTTTAGCAGCGCCTCTCCCGCCGGTCCCTTCGTCTAGCGGTCTAGGACGTCGCCCTTTCACGGCGAAAACACGGGTTCGATTCCCGTAGGGATCACCACATTGATTTTGTGGCATTATTTCCGGGCCTTCTGATTGGTAAGCCCGGGGGTGGGGGTTGGGTAAACCCCTGTGATGCTGGGCGCGATTCTTTCGGCGATGCGCAGGGCGCGCACCCTCTTGGTATAGTGGCGCACCGTGTCGGGGCTCATGCCGGTGATGATGCCGATTTCTTCGATGCTGGCGCCCAGTTCCAGCAGCTCGCACGCGG
>JANYCM010000330.1 GCA_025360285.1 Sphingomonadales bacterium | reverse complement strand
CCGGCGCCCGCCATGTCGCCAGCAAGGACGCCGTGCCGCCCATCGAATGGCCCGCCAGCAACCAGCGTGCGTCCCCCGCTACTGCCGCCATCACCGCCAGCATGTCGTCGGCAAAGTCCTCCCAGCCGGTCAGCAACGCCGGGTCGGCCACATATGACCGACCATGGCCGCGGGCATCGCTGGCGACGATGTTGAACCGGTCGGCCAGCGGCGCCAGCAACCGCGCATACAGGCCGCCATGCATCCCCGTCGCATGGGCAAAATGCAGCCAGGGGCTGCCCGGCGGTGCCGCATCCCACACCAGCGCCGAAAGCGCGCCGCCCGGCGTTTCAACCGCAATCCGCCGCATCAATGCCGCTCCAGAGTCACAAAGGAATGCGCCGGCGCATCACCTTGGGCCGGATGGTCTTCGCGCGCCACTTCCCGCCAGCGCGCTGCATCGAACGCCGGCAGTACCGTGTCACCTGTGGGGCTGAGATGCACCTCAGTCAGTTCGATCCGCACCGCCGAGGGCAAAGCCTCGGCATAAATCTGCGCGCCCCCGATGATCATGATCTCATCAGCCCGCGCGCGCGGGTCCAGCCCGGCAGCGGCCACGGCTTCGGCAAGATTCAGCACCACCGTCACGCCCTCAGCGCGCCACGCCGCATCGCGCGACAGCACGATATTATGCCGGCCAGGCAAGGGCTTGCCGATCGAAACAAAGGTCTTGCGGCCCATGACGACCGGCTTGCCGACGGTTATCCGCTTGAAGCGCCGCAAATCCGCCGGCAAATGCCAGGGCAATGCGCCGTCCCGCCCGATCACGCCATTGTCGGCGCGCGCCACCACCAGCACCAATTGCATCAGACCGCGACCGGTGCAGCAATGGCGGGATGCGGATCATAGCCCGAAACGGCGAAATCCTCGAATCGATAGTCGAAAATACTCTCCGGCCGCCGCGTGATGTCCAGCCGGGGAAAGGCGCGCGGCGTGCGCGAAAGCTGCTCGGTCACCAGATGCGCATGGTTGAGATAGACATGGCAATCCGCCCCCATCCAGACGATCTCGCCAGGTTCCAGGTCGCACTGCTGCGCCAGCATCCGCAACAACACGGCCGCTTCAAAGATATTGAAGGCAAAACCCAGCCCGAGGTCGCAGGAACGCTGGTAGAGGATGCCCGACAGCCGGCCGTCGCCCACGAAATATTGATAGGTCATGTGGCACGGCGGCAGCGCCATGCCGGGCAATTCGGCAACATTCCAGCCGGTGAAGATATGCCGCCGGCTGGCCGGATGGTGGCGCAGCCCCGCGACCAGCGCGGCAATCTGGTCGATGCCGGCCGGATCGCGCGCAAAACCGCCGGCGCCATCGGGCACATAATGCGGCCAGTGCCGCCACTGCGACCCATAAACCGGCCCCAGATCCCCCCAGCGCGCCGCAAAATCCGCATCGGCAATGATCCGCGCTTCGAAATCCTCGGCGCTGATCGCGTCGCCAGTCGCCGTCCGATAGGCGGCAAGCGGCCAATCGGTCCAGATGCGCACGCCCTGCGCCACCAGCGGCCGGATATTGGTGTCGCCGGACAGGAACCACAGCAATTCGCGCACCGCGGTTTTCCAAAACACCCGCTTCGTCGTCAAAATCGGCACGCTGCCATCCGACAGATCGAACCGCAGCGTTTCGCCAAACAGCGCCCGCGTGCCGGTGCCGGTACGATCCCCCCGCACCACGCCGCCGGCCCACACCCGCCGCAACAGGTCAAGATATTGGGATTCGCCACTGCTCACACCCCATATCAGGGCAGAGGCAGGGGGGAATCAACTGGCAAGACGATTTGACGCGACTATTGCCGTGATAATTTGCGCCCAGGTCAAAATTCGGTGCGATTGATGCAAAATGGCGGCAATTAGGTCTAGCCGCCGCCGCGACGCCGCCATAAGCTGCCGTTTATACTCGTCGGGGGACCGGGTGTGTGTTCAGGCTAAAGGGTCGCGGGTGGGGATGACTTGCCGGATTTCGCGTGTGACCTGCTGTTCATCTGCCATGCGCTGGTCGTTCAGGCCCTGTGGCTTGTGGCTGTTGGCATCGCGATTTCAGGCCTGGATGATCTGTTCATCGACCTGGTGTTTTTCGGGCGCAGCCTCCGCCGCCGGCTGACCATCTATCGCCGTCACCCGCGCGCTACCGCGCAATCGCTGCGCTCTGCCACGCCCGCCCCGATCGCCATCATCGTGCCGGCCTGGGATGAGGCCGATGTCATCGGTGCCATGCTGGCGGCGCTGCTGCGCCGGCTGGATTACCCCTGTTACCGGGTGTTTGTCGGCCTGTATCCCAATGATCCGACGGGCATGGCGGCGGTGGCGGCGATTGGCGATCCGCGCATCCAGGCTGTCATGTGCCGGCGGCCGGGGCCGACGACCAAGGGCGATTGCCTGAACCATCTGTGGCGCGCCGTGGCGGCGCATGAAGCCGCCGCCGGCATGCCCTTCAAGGCGGTGGTGCTCCATGATGCCGAAGATGTCATCCACCCGCAGGAATTGTGGATCTATGATGCGCTGATCCCGCGCCTCGCCATGGTGCAACTGCCGGTGCTGCCGCTGGTCGATGCCGGATCGCGCTGGGTCGCCGGGCATTATCTCGATGAATTCGCCGAAAACCACACCAAGGATGTGGTGGTGCGGGAGGCTTTGGGCGCCGCGGTGCCCTCGGCCGGAGTTGCCTGCGCGATCGACCGGCGGTATCTGGGCGCCATCGCCGCCGCCACCGGCGATGCGCCTTTCGATGAAACCTGCCTGACCGAGGATTATGAGCTCGGCCACCGCATCAAGGCGCTGGGCGGGCGCGGCGCGCTGGTGCGCATCCACAGCCGGGGCGAGCCGGTGGTGGTGGCGACCCGAGAGCATTTCCCGGCGACGCTCGACACCGCCATCCGCCAGAAAACCCGCTGGTTGACCGGCATTGCCCTTTCGGGCTGGGACCGGCTGCGCTGGCCCGGCGGCTGGGCCGACCGTTACATGCTGCTGCGCGATCGCAAGGGGCCGGTGGCGGCGTTGCTGACGGCGCTGGCCTATGCGGTGGCGGCTTTGGGGCTGGCCGATGCCGGGGTGCAGCGACTGGTGCCGATGGCGCCGCCGCTGGTGGTGACGCCGGGGTTGGCGGCGCTGCTGTGGCTCAATGCGGCGCTGCTCGGCTGGCGGCTGCTGCTGCGCGCCGGCTTTACCGCCCATGCCTATGGTCTGGCCGAGGGCCTGCGCGCCGTGCCGCGGGCGCTGGTCAGCAATCTGGTCAACGCTGCCGCCGCCTGGGGCGCCGCCCGCCGCTATCGCGCCATGCTGCGCGGCGGCGCGGCGCTGGGCTGGGACAAGACCGCGCATCGCTTCCCCGGTGGTGGGGGTGCCTGAATCCGGGATTCCGGCAGGGATGCAGGCCGGCCGGCCTATTCGGGCGCTGCACCTGCTCGGGCTGGGGCTGGCGCTGTGGGTCACCGTGCAATTGCCGCGGCTGAAAGCCGAAATGCGGGGGACGGCGGCGGCCGGGGAGCCGGCGCTGGCACCGGCGCGGCGGATGGCCAGGCTGGCCCCCGTGGCGGTGGTGTCGCGCGCGCCGGTGCTGCCTGTGGCCGCGCCAGCGGGGCGTGTCATCACGCGCTGGCGCATCATTTATGTGGCCGCACCCGCCGCCGCATCCCTTGCGCCCGGCCCCGAACCGGCCGCGCTACCCCCATCTCCGGCGCCGATACCCGCCGCG
>JANYCM010000329.1 GCA_025360285.1 Sphingomonadales bacterium | reverse complement strand
GTGCCGGATGCGATCATTTTGCCTCTTGCAATCAACGCAATTGTTTCTGACACTATGATTTGTGTTCAACAACACGAAAGGAGGTGGTCCAGTGTCTCATTGTCTCACGTTACGCACCGGAACGATGGTGGCTGCGGTGGGAATCGCGGCGGACTGACGCCAATTTTCGGTGTTGTGACCGACAATGTTAGGGGCCGCCCTGGGAAACCAGGGCGGCCTTTTTCATTGCCAGCTTTGCACCTGATCCCATCATCCCAGCAAATGCTGGGATGATGGGGATGGTTTAGCCAAAACCTGCCGCTAACGGCCTTTCCACATTGGTTTGCGCTTTTGCGCAAAGGCCAGTGGCCCCTCGCGCACGTCCTCGGATTTCCACAGCGCCGTCACCGCCGGATGTGCCATCTGGCCTTCATAAGCCTCGCGCAGGCTGGCGGTGTCCAGCGAGCGGCTGACCACCTGTTTCGAAGCGCGGACAGACATCGGCGACAGCTCGCAAATCTGTGCCGCCAGCACCTTGGCCGCGGCCAGCAAGTCGGCGGCCGGCACCACATCATGCACAAAGCCCAGCGCCTTGCCTTCGGCGGCGGCCACACTGCGCCCGGTCAGGATCATCGCCATGGCGCGCTTGACGCCGATGGTGCGGGGCAGGCGGTGCAGGCCGCCGGCGAGGGCGGCGAGACCAACCTTGGGCTCGGGGAGCGCGAAGGTCGCGGTTTCGGCTGCAAGGATGATGTCGCAGGCCAGCGCGATTTCGAAGCCGCCGCCCATGGCGACCCCGTTGACCGCAGCGATTACCGGCTTGTCGAGGTCCCAGCGTGAGGTCAAGCCGGCAAAGCCGGTTGCCGGCACGGTGACGGCATTGCCCTCGGCCTGCCAGCGCAGATCATTGCCGGCCGAAAAGGCGCCCCCACCAGCACCGGTCAGGATGGCGACCCACAGGTCCGGATCAGCGGCGAAATCATCAAACACCTGCGCGAGTTCGGCATTCGCCGGCGGGTGCAGGGCGTTCATCCGCTCGGGCCGGTTGATGGTGACGATCAGCGTGCGCCCGTCACGTTCGACCTGGCAGTGTTCGAAACTCATTTCGGCCTCCTTGGCGTAAGGCGACCGGTGTGCCAGTGCCGGGCGGCGGCGGCTATTTGGCAAATAGGGCAGGGCAGTTGCAACTGCGCTTCCCAAAACGCGAAAACGCCCGGGCACCGGGCCCGGGCGTTCCCGTGACGAGACTCGTAAACCCTGGCACCGCACTCACCGGGATCGAACCATGCCCCCATGTCCGATCCGGCGGTCATCGGCCTTGCGACCGCGCCGGCAGTGCCTGACCTTTCAGCCTGACTTCCCTGAACCCCGGCCGAAACCAGCAGGACCGCCAGTCTGTTACGCCGCCATGGCCGGGCTGTCATCGTCCCGTAAGGTTAACCTGAAAGATCGCGGATGACTGTGGCGGGCTTGCAACAGCTTGGGTTCCCGTTGCGCCATGGCGCGGCCATGCTACACGCCAGTGCGTCTCCCCCTGCCGGAAAGTCCTAGCCTTGCGCCTGTCCCGTTATTTTCTGCCGGTGTTGAAGGAAACGCCGGGCGATGCCCAGGTGGTCAGCCACCAGTTGATGCTGCGCGCCGGCATGATTCGCCAGACCGCGGCGGGCATTTATGCCTGGCTGCCGCTGGGGCTCAGGGTTTTGCAGAAGATCGAAACCATTGTGCGCGAGGAACAGGATCGCGCCGGCGCTATCGAGGTGCTGATGCCGACAATCCAGTCGGCGGAGCTGTGGAAGCAATCGGGGCGTTACGAAGCTTATGGCCCGGAAATGCTGCGCATCGTCGATCGGCATGACCGCGAGATGTTGTTCTCCCCGACCGCCGAGGAATTGTTCACCACCATCTTCCAGAATGGTGCGCGCAGCTATCGCGACCTGCCGCGCAATCTCTATCAGATCCAGTGGAAGTTCCGCGATGAGGTGCGGCCGCGTTTTGGTGTGCTGCGCGGGCGGGAATTCCTGATGAAAGATGCCTATAGCTTCGATATGGATTTCGCCGGGGCGCAGCACAGCTATAATCGTATGTTCATCGCCTATATGCGCACTTTTGCCCGCATGGGCCTTCATGCGATTCCAATGCGCGCCGACACGGGGCCAATCGGCGGCGATTTGTCCCATGAATTCATCGTGCTGGCACCGACCGGCGAAAGCGATGTGTTCTATCATCGTAATTGGGAAGCCGGGCATGACACGGCGACGATCGATGCTGATGACGCGGCAGGGCTGGCGGCGTTCATCGATGGCCTGAACAAGGATTATGCCGCAACCGATGAGAAGCGCGATGCGGCGGCCGAGGCGGCCGCAGGTGATGCGTTGAAACAGTCGCGCGGGATCGAAGTAGGGCAGGTGTTTTATTTCGGCGACAAATATACCAAAGCCATGGGGGTGACGGTGCAGGGGCCGGATGGGGTGCCGATTACACCGCTGATGGGCAGCTACGGCATCGGCGTGTCGCGGCTGATGGGGGCGATCATCGAAGCCAGCCATGACAAGGATGGCATCATCTGGCCCGAGGCGGTGGCGCCGTACAAGGTCGTGCTGATCAACCTGCGCGCCGATGATCCGGCCTGTGCGGCGGCGGCGGACGGGCTCTATGCCCGGCTGACGGCGGCCGGGGTTGAAGTGCTGTATGACGACCGTGACGAACGTGGCGGGGCAAAATTTGCCACTGCTGATCTGATCGGGATGCCGTGGCAGTTGGTCGTCGGCCCCAAGGGCATTGCCAATGGCGTGGTAGAATTGAAGCGCCGCGGCGGCGACAAGGCCGAACTGGGCATCGACGCTGCGGTGGAGCGGCTCGTCGCGTGATCACCCGTTACGAACGCATGATCGCCGGCCGCTACCTGCTGCCAGGGCGCGGGGAAGGCTTTATCTTCCTCGTTGCCAGCATCAGCCTTGTTGCGGTGGCGCTCGGTGTGGCGGCGCTGATCGCAGTGATGAGCGTGATGAACGGCTTTCGCGCCGAATTGTTCGATCGCATCCTGGGCTTGAATGGTCATGCCGTTGTCCAGGGCTATGGCGGACGGATCGAGGCTTGGCAGCCGCTGGCCGCCGAAATCCGCGGGCTGAAGGGGGTGACGTCGGCGACGCCGCTGATCGAACAGCCACTGATGGGCAGCTTTGGCGGCCGGGTCGAAGGCGTGCTGGTGCGCGGCATGACGCTAGCCGACATCAATGGCACGCCGGTCATTGCCAATAATGTCGTTGCGGGGACGCTGCGCAACCTGCTGCCCGGCACCAACAGTGTCGCCATCGGGGCGCGACTGGCCGAGGCGCTGGGGGCGCGGGTCGGTGACCAGATTTCGCTGATCAACCCGCAGGGCGAATCGACGCCGTTCGGCACCGTGCCGCGTATCGTCGCCTATCGCATCGTGGCGGTCATCGAAGTCGGCATCTATGATTATGACAAGGCCTTTGTCGTCATGCCGATGGCAGATGCGCAGACCTTGCTGCGGCTGGGCGATGCTGTCGGCATGGTTGAAGTGGTGACCAATGATCCCGATCGCGTCGGGCAGATATTGGCCCCTATTGTGCCGCGGATTGCCGGCCAGGCGGTAGTCAATGACTGGAAATCGACCAATTCGGCGCTGTT
>JANYCM010000277.1 GCA_025360285.1 Sphingomonadales bacterium | reverse complement strand
GCGGCTGCAAGGAAAACCCCTTTGTCCGACGAAACCAACCAGGCGCCGGCCGATTATGACGCCGATTCGATCAAGGTGCTGCGCGGCCTCGATGCCGTGCGCAAACGCCCCGGCATGTATATCGGCGATACCGATGACGGGTCCGGCCTGCACCATATGGTCTTTGAAGTCAGCGACAATGCCATTGATGAATCGCTCGCCGGCTATTGTGATCTGATCAATATCGTCCTCAACCCCGATGGCTCGGTCAGCGTTACAGACAATGGCCGCGGCATCCCGACCGGCATCCACACCGAAGAAGGCGTGTCGGCGGCCGAGGTCATCATGACCCAGCTGCACGCCGGCGGTAAGTTCGAGAACAGCGACGCCAACGCTTACAAGGTCTCCGGCGGCCTGCACGGTGTCGGCGTCTCGGTAGTCAATGCCCTGTCGGAATGGCTGGAACTGACCATCTGGCGGGATGGCCAGGAACATTGGATGCGCTTTCGCCACGGCGACGCCGAAGCACCGCTGAAGATCATCGGCCCGGCGCCCGCCACCGAAAACGGCATCAAGCGCGGCACTCGTGTCACCTTCCTGCCCAGCCCCGCCACCTTCAAGATCATCGAATTTGATTTCGCCAAGCTGGAACACCGGTTCCGCGAACTGGCCTTTCTCAACTCGGGTGTGCGCCTGCACCTGACCGACGGCCGCCACGCCGAAGGCCAGACGATCGAGCTTTATTACGAAGGCGGCATCGCGGCGTTCGTCCAGTATCTCGACAAGTCCAAAACCCCGCTGATCGCCGCCCCGGTGGCGATCCACGGCGAAAGCGGTGACATCAGCATCGATGTCGCGCTGGAATGGAATGACAGCTATTACGAACAGGTCCTCGCCTTCACCAACAATATCCCGCAGCGCGATGGCGGCACCCATATGGCGGCCTTCCGCGCCGCGATGACCCGCACGCTCAACAATTATGCGGAAAGCAGCGGCGCGCTGAAGAAGGAAAAGGTCACGCTGACCGGCGATGACATGCGCGAAGGGCTGACGGCGATCGTCTCGGTAAAGCTGCCCGATCCGAAATTTTCATCACAGACCAAGGACAAATTAGTATCCTCCGAAGTCCGGCAACCGCTGGAAGCATTGATCGCCGACCGGCTGGCGATCTGGCTGGAGGAAAATCCGGCGCATGCCCGCACCATCATGGCCAAGATCATCGATGCCGCCGCCGCCCGCGAAGCCGCCAAAAAGGCACGCGACCTGACGCGGCGCAAAGGTGCCCTCGACATCGCCAGCCTGCCCGGCAAGCTGGCCGATTGCCAGGAACGCGACCCGGCCAAATCCGAATTGTTCCTCGTCGAAGGCGATTCCGCCGGTGGCAGCGCCAAGCAGGGCCGCAACCGCCAGTTCCAGGCGATTCTGCCCTTGCGCGGCAAGATCCTCAACGTCGAACGTGCGCGGTTCGACCGGATGCTCTCAAGCCGCGAAATCGGCACGATGATACAGGCGCTGGGCACCGGCATCGGGCGGGACGAGTTCAAGCTGGAAAAGCTGCGGTACCACAAGATCGTCATCATGACCGACGCCGATGTCGATGGCGCGCATATCCGCACCTTGCTGCTGACCTTCTTCTATCGCCAGATGCCCGAGCTGATCAGGAACGGCCATTTGTTCATCGCCCAGCCGCCGCTCTACAAGGTCGCGCGCGGCCGCTCCGAAGTGTACCTCAAGGATAATCCGGCGCTGGAGGATTATCTCATCGATGCCGGCCTCAGCGGCCTGGTGCTGCAAACGCCGGCGGGGCCGCGCAGCGACCGCGATCTGCGCGGCGTTGTCGATCATGCCCGCAAGCTGCGCGCGTTGATGGATTATGTGCCCAAACGCTATCCCGCCGATGTCATCGAGGCGCTGGCGCTGTCGGGCGGGCTGGAACCCGGCCTGGGCGGTGACGGCGCGCGCCGTGCTGCGACGGCGACGGCGGCCTGGTTGACCCAGGCCGACACTGACAAGGCGAGCTGGAGCGCCGAACCCGGCATCGAAGGCGGTTACCATTTGCGCCGGGACTGGCGCGGCGTCGCCGACCATCACATCATCGATGCCGGCTTCCTCGCTTCCCCCGAAGCGCCGCGCCTGCACACGCTGGCGATGCAGGAGGCAGGCAGCTATGTCGGCTCGGCAACCCTCGGCGATCGCCGCATCACCCGGCCGTCGGACCTGCTCACCGCCATCCTCGATGCCGGCCGCAAGGGGCTGAGTGTCCAGCGCTACAAGGGGCTGGGCGAAATGAACGCCGAACAATTGTGGGAAACCACGCTTGATCCGGCGGCGCGGACGCTGCTGCGTGTCGATGCCGATGAGGCCGATCT
Source organism: Sphingomonadales bacterium (assembly GCA_025360285.1). Classification (GTDB taxonomy): domain Bacteria; phylum Pseudomonadota; class Alphaproteobacteria; order Sphingomonadales; family Sphingomonadaceae; genus Sandarakinorhabdus. The sequence goes on along the minus strand of JANYCM010000277.1, from coordinate 7,725 downwards.
GGCGGATGACATTTTCACCAAGCTGATGGGTGATGTCGTCGAACCGCGGCGGGCGTTCATTCAGGACAATGCGCTCAACGTGGCGAATCTGGACGTTTGATGCGCGGGCGCGACGTTTGATGCGCGGGCGCGGGCCGGCACCGTCCAAACGCAAAAGGGCGGGGTCAGTTGCTGACCCCGCCCTTGTGCCGGCCATGCCGATCAGCCGACGCTGGCGGCGTTGACGGCGGCGGTGCGGGCCTTGGCGGCTTCAACCGCCGAACGGACGCAGCGGGCTTCGCTGATCTGGGCTTCCAAATTGTTGCTGCCGGTGCTGCAAACGCTTTGGGCGGCACGCTTGATGCGGAAATTCAGCGCGCTGCGGCCATCGGGATGCGCCAGGTTGAGATCGGCATAGCTGACGACCTGGGTGCGGGCGACGGGGGCTGCCTGGGCGGGGCCGGCGGCGGCGAGCAGGCAGATGCCGGCGCACAGGGCGGTGCCGAAAGCACCGATAACAGCGCGGGAAACGGTCTGGTTGGCAGTGGCGAACATGGTATGTCTCCTTGAACTTGGCAGTTCCGGACCATCCGGCCTGCATGTCCAAGGCCTTGCATCAAGCGTGCCAACTGCCTGGCGGAAAATATTATCCATATTTTTCAAATAGATAGTTTTAGCGTGTTACAATATCAATACAGCAGTCGCCAAATTTCAGCCCAGATGTTGGGAAATTTTACCGCACATTGGCGTCCGTTCATTCTCGCGTCAGATTCGCGCCGGGCGCCGCAGCGCTTGCCCGCCCGCCGCACCCGGTGCATAGCGCTGTCCTGACATGCTGACCCAGCGCTCCCGTTACGCACTTCGTGCCCTTATCTTCATCGCCCGATCCGGCGGCATCGCGCCGGTGCCGATTTCGGTGATCGCCGCTGATCAGAAACTGCCGCGCAAATTCCTCGAAATCATCCTGCTCGATCTGAAAAATGGCGGGCTGGTCGACAGTTTCCGCGGCAAGGCCGGCGGCTATCGCCTCGCCCGCCCGGCCGGCCAGATCAGCTTTGGCGACATCATCCGCCTGATCGAAGGCCCGCTGGCGCTGGTGCCGTGCGTCTCGGTCAGCGCCTATCAACGCTGCGCCGATTGCTTTGAAGAAACCACCTGCGTGATCCGCAAGGTGATGCTGACGGTGCGGGATAACACCGCGGCGATTCTGGACAATACCAGCCTCGCTGACCTGTCGATTGAACGCGAAGCCGCCTGAGGTTTTTTTGGGCTTCGCCGAGGCGGCACCGGCCCGCATCCCGACAACAGCTAAGCTCAGCTTTAGCACTGACAAGCGAAAGCCTTATTGCCCATCCAGATGATAGGAATAAGCTGAACGCCAGTTAATGCAAAAAGGGGTTCCGCCATGCGACGGATCGCACTTGCCGCCTGCCTGATGATCGCCAGCCTGGCCGCTCCCGCAATGGCGGCAAGGGTCGAATTGCTCAACGTCAGCTATGATCCGACGCGTGAGCTGTACAAGGCGGTCAACACCGGCTTTGCCGCCGAATGGAAGAAAAAGACCGGTGACGATGTGGTCATCAACCAGTCGCACGGCGGATCCGGCAAACAGGCGCGATCGGTCATTGACGGGCTGGAGGCCGATGTCGTCACCTTGGCGCTGGCCTATGACATTGATGCGATCGCCGACAAGGCCAAGCTGCTGCCCGCCGCCTGGCAGGCCCGGCTGCCCAATAATTCGACGCCCTATTATTCAACGATCGTCTTCCTCGTCCGCAAGGGCAACCCCAAGGGCATTCATGATTGGGGTGACCTGGTGAAGCCCGGCGTCAAGGTCATCACCCCCAATCCCAAGACCAGCGGCGGCGCCCGTTGGAACTTCCTCGCCGCCTGGGGTTATGGCCAGAAGGCGCTGGGCACCCCCGCGGCCGCCCAGGATTTCGTCAAGAAACTCTACGCCAACGTCCCGGTGCTCGATTCAGGCGCGCGCGGTTCTACCGTCACCTTTGCCGAACGCGGCATTGGCGATGTGCTGATCGCCTGGGAAAATGAAGCCCAGCTTGCCGATCAGGAGCTTGGCGCCGGCAAGTTCGAAATCGTCGTGCCCAGCGTCTCGGTGCTCGCTGAACCGCCCGTCGCCGTCATTGACAAGGTCGTCGACAAGCACGGCACCCGCAAGGTTGCCGAGGCCTATCTCAGCTATCTCTACACCCCGGCGGCGCAGGAGATCATCGCAAAGAACGGCTATCGCCCGCGCGATCCGGCAGTGGCGAAACGCTATGCGGCGCGGTTCCCGACCATTCAGTTGTTCCAGATCGACCGCAACTTCGGCGGCTGGACCAAGACCCAGGCGCGCTTTTTCGCCGATGGCGGCATTTTCGATCAAATCTACACCGGCGGCGCACCAGGCCTGTAGCGCCAACAATCACTGGCAGACACCATCCCCCGCGACCAGCCGGTCCGCAGGGTGAGGAAAAGCGTGCCAATTTCCAAAGGGGCATCCATGACTCTCAAGGCCATCCTTTACGCCACCGTGCCGCTGGCGCTGCTGCTCACACAGCCGGCACAGGGGGCCGAGGCCACCGCCGATACCGCCGCCAGCGATACCGAGATCATCGTCACCGCCCGGCGCCGCGCCGAACCGGTGCAGGATGTCCCCATCGCCCTGTCGGTCGTCGGCGGTGCCCAGATCGAAGCAACCGGCACCTTCAACGTCGATCGGCTGACCCAGTTGCAGCCGTCGCTCCAGTTCATCTCCTCCAACCCGCGCAACACCGCGCTCAACATCCGCGGCATCGGGGCGCCCTTCGGCCTGACCAATGATGGCATCGAACAGGGTGTCGGCGTCTATATCGATCAGGTCTATTATGCCCGCATCGCCGCGGCGACGCTGGATTTCGTCGATATCGCACAGGTCGAAGTGCTGCGCGGGCCGCAGGGCACGCTGTATGGCAAGAACACCACCGCCGGCGCCTTGAACATCACGACGCGCAAGCCGACCTTTGATTTCGAAGGCCGCGCCGAAGTCAGCTATGGCAATCTCGATTATATCCAGGCCAAGGCCTCGCTGTCGGGCCCACTGGTCGCCGACAAGCTGGCAGCGCGGATCAGCACATCCTTCACCCACCGCAGCGGCACCTTGTTCAACACCGTGACGCAATCGGACGTCAACCAGCTCGATAACATCGGCATCCGCGGGCAATTGCTGTGGCAGGCCAGCGATCGCCTCGATATCACCCTGAGCGGCGATTATAACCGCCAGAACCCGGCCGGTTACACCCAGGTCTATGCCAAGGTGGTGCCCACGGCGCGCGCCGCCAACCGCCAATTTGCCGCTTTGGCGGCGCTGTCGGGCTATGCCCCGGCCAGCACCAACCCCTTTGACCGGCTGGTCGACAATGACACGCCGCTGCGCGCCAAGCAGGTCATCGCCGGCACCTCGCTGCTCGCCAATTGGGATGTCGGCCCGGTGACGCTGACCTCGATCAGCGCCTGGCGCAAATGGGATTGGAACCCCAGCAATGACCGGGATTTCACCGGCCTGCCGATCACCACCATCTCCGCCAATCCGTCGCAGCAGCAGCAGTGGAGCCAGGAAATGCGCCTGACCTCGAATGGCAAGCATCGCCTCGATTATGTCCTCGGCGCCTTCTACTTCCACCAGACGATCAATACCCAGGGCGTCCAGCAACAGGGCAGCGCCGCCAGCCTGTGGCTGCTCGGGCCGACCAACGGCAGCAACCCGGCGCTGCTGAATGGCCTGCGGTCCGACAATGACATTCGCTATACCAATGACAGCGCTGCCTTTTACGGCAAGCTGACCTGGAACATCAGCGACAGCCTCAGCCTCGCCCCCGGCCTGCGGGTGAATTATGACAAGAAGATCGGCAGCTATAATTCGGTGGTCAGCGGCGGGCTGACCCCTGTTACCGCCCCCCAGCAGACCCTGAAGAACGGCGTCCTGCAATCCCAGGCCTATGGCGCCGATTTCAGCGCCTGGAACCTGTCGGGCGATGTCACCCTGTCGTGGAAGGCGACGCCCGATGTGCTGGTCTATGCGACCTATGCGCGGTCATTCAAATCCGGCGGCATCAACCTGTCGGGCCTGCCGACGCGTGCCGATGGCGTGACACCGGCGCTCGAAACCGCGACGGTGAAACCCGAAAAGGTCAATCATTTTGAAATCGGCGTGAAGTCGCAATTCCTGGATGATGCCGCCACCATCAACCTCGCCGCCTTCCGGTCCGACATCGATGATTATCAGGCGACCGTCGTCAACGGCTCGGTCGGCGTCATCCGCGGCTATCTCGCCAATGTCCCCAAGGTGCGCAGCCAGGGGGTGGAGATTGACGTGACGCTGCGCCCGGCAAGCACTGTCGATGCCTATGTCAGCCTGGCCTATACTGATGCCAAATATGTCTCCTTCCCTGGCGCGCCGGTGCCCATCGAATTGTCGGGCGGCAGCCTGCAATTCGTCGATGCCTCGGGCGGCCGGCTGCCCGGCGTGTCGAAATATGCTCTCAGCTATGGCGGTGAATATCGCATCCCGGCGCAGGTGCTGGGCACGGACGGCGATTTCTACGTCGGCGTCGATGGCAATCTGCGTTCGGATTTCTCGTCGAGCGCGACGCCGTCCACGGTGCAGAATGTCCCTGGTTATGTGCTGACCAATGTGCGCGCCGGCTGGCGCAGCCGCACCGGCTGGGAAATCTTCGGCTGGGTGCGCAACGCCTTTGATGTCGGCTATTTCGAATTCCTGACGGCGGCCCCCGCCAGCACCGGGCTGATCGTCGGCCAATTGGGCGATCCGCGCACCTTCGGGGTGACCGCCAAGGCACGGTTCTGAGGTTGTGAACAAATCGCTTGAACGGCTTCGTCATGCTGAACTTGTTTCAGCATGACGATTTACATGAATGAAGTTGCCGCCGGCTTCGCATCGCGGATAACGGCGGTTGCGCCGATGCCGACAAGCCGGCAAGTCTGGGGCGTGGCCTCCAGCAATCCCTCGCGCCCGCGCTCGATCATCCCCGGCTTCGGCCTGACGATGGGCATCACGCTGTTCGCCGTGTCGGTCATCGTGCTGATCCCGCTGTCGGCGGTGTTCATCAAGGCGGCGGGCATGACCGGGGCGCAATTCGCTGCCACGGCGCTCTCACGCCGCGCCCTTGATGCCTATAAGCTCAGCTTTGGTGCGGCAGCGGCGGCCGCGGCGCTGAACGCCGTCTTCGGCCTGGTCACCGCCTGGGTGCTGGTGCGCTATGAACTGCCCGGCAAGCGCATCATTTCGGCGCTGGTCGATCTGCCTTTTGCCCTGCCCACGGCGGTTGCCGGCATCGCACTGACAGCGCTGTATGCGCCGAATGGCTGGATCGGCCGCTGGCTGGCGCCGCAGGGCATCACCATCGCCTATACGCCGCTGGGCGTTGTCATCGCGCTGGTGTTTGTCGGCCTGCCGTTTGTGGTGCGCACCGTCGAACCGGTGCTGGCGGACCTTGGCGGCGATGTCGAAGAAGCCGCCGCGACTTTGGGCGCCTCGCGTTTCCAGACCTTCCGCCGCGTCGTGCTGCCCGCCATCGGCCCGGCGCTGCTCACCGGTTGCGCGCTGGCCTTTGCGCGCGCCGTCGGCGAATATGGCTCGGTGATCTTCATCGCCGGCAACATGCCGTTCAAATCGGAAATCGCCCCCTTGCTGATCATCGTCCAGCTTGAACAATATAATGTTGCCGGCGCCACCGCGATCGCGGCGACCATGCTGGTGATCAGCTTTGCGCTGCTGCTCGTGATCAATCTGGCGCAGGGCTGGCAACGCCGGCGGCGCAGCGCCTGATGCGGTCAGCCGCCATTTCCGAACCGCGCTGGCTGCGGCTGGCGCTGATCGTGCTGATGCTGGGCTTTCTGGCGCTGAACCTGCTGTTGCCGCTGGCGGTGGTGTTCGCCGAGGGCCTGCGCAAAGGCATCGCCGCCTATCTGGGGGCGATTCGCGAGGCCGATGCTCTGGCGGCGCTGCGCCTGACGCTGACCGTGGCCGCCATCGCGGTGCCGCTCAACATCATCATCGGCCTGGCCGCCGCCTGGGCCATCGCCAAGTTCGATTTCCGCTTCAAATCCTTGCTGATCACCCTCATCGACCTGCCATTTTCGGTATCGCCGGTGGTTTCGGGGCTGATCTATGTGCTGGTCTTTGGCCTGCAGGGCTGGCTGGGGCCCTGGCTTCAGGCACATGATGCCCAGGTCATCTTCGCGGTTCCCGGCCTGGTGCTTGCCACGATTTTCGTCACCTTCCCCTTTGTCGCCCGCGAACTCATCCCGCTGATGGAGGAACAGGGGCGGGATGAGGAGGAGGCGGCGCTGTCGCTGGGCGCCTCGGGCCTCGCCACCTTCTGGCATGTCACCTTGCCCAATATCCGCTGGGGGCTTCTGTATGGCGTGCTGCTGTGCAACGCCCGCGCCATGGGCGAATTCGGCGCCGTGTCAGTGGTTTCCGGGCATATCCGCGGCAAGACCAACACCCTGCCGCTGCATATCGAGATACTGTACAATGAATATAATTTCGCCGCGGCCTTTGCCGTCGCCTCACTGCTCGCCGGGCTGGCGCTGGTGACGCTGGTGCTCAAATCCTTGCTTGAATGGCGCTTTGCCGGGCAATTGGCCGGCCGGGGGCACTGATACGATGAGCGTTGTTGCACAAGTTGTTACCAAGCGCTTCGGGGCCTTCGCGGCACTGAATGATGTCAGCCTGGAGGCGCGCGAGGGCGAATTCCTGGCGCTGCTCGGGCCGTCGGGGTCGGGCAAGACGACCCTGCTGCGCATCCTCGCCGGGCTGGATTTTCCAGATTTGGGCCGCATCAGCATCGGCGGGGAGGATATGTCGGATCGCCCGGCGCGCGATCGCCGCATCGGTTTCGTCTTCCAGCATTATGCGCTGTTCCGCCACATGACCGTGGCCCAGAATATCGGCTTCGGCCTCAGCGTCCGCCCCGGCGCCACCCGGCCGCCGCGCGCCGCCATCGCCGCGCGCGTCGCCGAATTGCTCGATCTGGTGCAACTGCCGGGCCTGGGCGGTCGCTATCCGGCGCAACTGTCGGGCGGCCAGCGGCAACGTGTGGCGCTGGCGCGGGCGCTGGCCGTCGAACCGCGGCTGCTACTGCTCGATGAACCCTTTGGCGCGCTCGATGCCAAGGTCAGGAAGGATTTGCGCCGCTGGCTGCGCGATGTCCATGACCAGACCGGGCTGACATCCGTGTTCGTCACGCACGATCAGGAGGAAGCGCTGGATCTTGCCGATCGCGTCGTCGTCATGAACCAAGGCCGCATCGAACAGATCGATACGCCCGAAGCGCTGTGGGACCGGCCGGCGAGCGCCTTTGTCTGTGATTTCCTCGGCGGCGCCAATGCCGTCGCCGCCGCCGCCGCCGGGGGCCGCATCCATATCGGCGGGGTGGCGCTGCCCAACCACGCGCCGGCAATCGGTGACGGCGCGGCGCGCGGATTCATCCGCCCGCATGAATTCGATCTGGCCGCCGCCGGGGCAGCCGGCCTGCCCGTGCGACTGCGCCGAATCCTGCGCAGCGGCGCCCGCGCCAGCCTGGAGACCATCGCCGCCGACGGCAGCATCATCGAAGCCAGCATCGCCGACCCGCCCGCCGGCCTCGCCCCCGGCGCCGAACTGGTGCTGGTGCCGCAGCGGGTGCGGGCCTATCCGGCCGGGTAGTGCATCATGTCGCTTCGCAGAGTCGGGTCCAGCCC
>JANYCM010000259.1 GCA_025360285.1 Sphingomonadales bacterium | reverse complement strand
AGTTGATCCGCATCGAAGAGGAACTGGGTGCACAGGCGCGCTACGCCGGGCGCAGCGTCCTACGGGGCTGATTTTCGCCGGGCATGATCCGCTGGCTGGCCTTTTGGTGCGTTGTGCTGCTCGCCGGACCGGTGCAGGCGGCGCGGATCACCGGTGTCACCGTCAGCACAGGTATGGTGACGATCAGCACCGATGGCCCGGCAGCGGTGGCCTTTGCGCTTGCCCTTGATGATCCCTATCGGTTGGTCATCGATCTGCCGGCGGTTGTCGGGGCGCCGATCATGGGTGCCGGTGCTGGGTCGATCAGCGGCGTCCGGCTGGCGATGTATGCGCCGAGGGTGGCGCGCCTGGTCATCGATCTGACTGCGCCACTGGAGATTGTCACGGCGCGTGCCGGTCCCGAAGCGCTGCGGATCGAACTGCGGCGGGTGCCGGCGGAACGCTTTGGAGAGATGGTGAAGCGCGGTCGCCGGCCGCTGCCGGTGTTGACCGAGGCGGCAGGGACGTCCGCTACCAAACCGCCGGCGAGTTTCGATTTGCCGCCGGAATTTGGGGAGAAAGTACCCCCGAATACCGGCAAGCCGGCGGGTCCAACGCCGGAGGCACCCTTGGCCAAAATGCAAGCCAGGCCCGCCGATGGCCCGCAACCGCCCAATAGCGCCGAACCCCAGCCAGCGCCCGACAATGCCGTCGACCCCCCGCGACTGCACCACCAGCCGGTCAAATCGCGATCGGGCGGCCGGCCGCTGGTCGTCATTGATGCCGGCCATGGCGGCAAGGATGTCGGGGCGATCAGCATTTATGGCGGCCATGAAAAGGATGTCACGCTGGCCATCGCCCGCGCCACGGCCCGATTGCTGGAAAAACATGGGCAGGTGCGGGTGCAACTGACGCGCGGCGACGATCGCTTCATCCCGCTGGGCGGCCGGGTGCAGATTGCCCGCAACGCCCGCGCCGATCTGTTCGTGTCGATTCACGCCGATTCGGCGCCCAATCCCGAGGCGCGCGGGGCGAGCGTCTATACGTTGTCGGCGGTGGCGTCGGACGCGGTGGCGGCCCGGCTGGCGGCGCGCGAAAACAAGGCGGACATCATCGGCGGCGTCAACCTGGGGGCCGAGGCCCCCGACGTCAGCGACATCATGATCGACCTGTCACGCCGCGCCACCGGCAATGTCTCGGTGGCCTTTGCCGAAACCTTGCAGGATACGCTGGCCAGTCGCATCGGCTTTCGCGGCGAATTCCACCATTTCGCCGGCTTTTATGTGCTGAAAGCCCCAGATGTGCCGTCGGTGCTGCTGGAAACCGGCTATGTCAGCAACGCCGACGACAGCGAAATGTTGTTTTCCGAAGCCGGCCGCCAGCGCATTGCTGAAGGCATCGCCGCTGCCATCGAACGCCATCTGGTTGGCGATTGATGGGCCACCGGCTTCCCTCGCGCCGCCGCAGCGGCTATCGCCACGAGGTCTAGTCGGGAGTGGCAATGCGGCGGTGGTTGATCTGGGGCGGGGCGGGGCTGGCACTGGTGGCTGTGCTGGTTGTCGGCATGTTTATCGCGGCCATGCAGAACCTGCCCGGCGAGGCCGAATTGGCCCGCTTTGCCCCGGCGCTGCCCTCCACGGTGCGGGATATTGATGGCAATATCGTCACCAGTTTCACTCGTGAGCACCGGGTCTATCTGCCCTATGCCGAAATCCCGCCGCGGTTGGTCCAGGCCTATATCTCCGCGGAGGACAAGACCTTCTTCCAGCATGGCGGGCTGGATTATCTTGGCATCATTGGTGCGGTATTCACCAATATCGAGGGGAAATTCACCGGAAAACGCCCGGTTGGCGCCTCGACGATCACCCAGCAAGTGGCCAAAAGCCTGATTGGCAATGAAGTGAGCTATACGCGCAAGTTGCGCGAGGCGATCCTGGCTCGGCGCATGGAGGCGGTGTTCAGCAAGCAACAGATCCTTGAAATCTACCTCAACCAGATCTTCCTCGGCCGCAATGCCTATGGCGTGGAGGCGGCGGCGCAAGCGTATTTCGGCAAGCCGGCAGCGGAGCTTGATCTGTCGCAAATGGCCTATCTCGCCATCCTGCCCAAGGCGCCGTCAACCTATAGCCCGGTATCGCAGAACGCCCGGGCGGTGGCGCGGCGGGACTATGTGCTCGGCCAGATGCTGGCCAATCACTATATTTCGGCGGCCGAACGCGCCGCCGCTTCTGCCGAACCGCTGGTAGCGGTGGCCAATCGCGCGCTGCCGGCGCCGCGCGTCGGCGATTATTTTGTCGAGGATGTGCGCCGCACGTTGATCGCGCAATTTGGCGAAACCGAGCGCGATGGCCGCAACAGCGTCTATGGCGGCGGTCTGTGGATACGCACCTCCGTCAACCCGATGATGCAGTTGGCCGCCGAAAAGGCCATGCGCGATGGCTTCATGCGCTATGAACATGGCAAGCCGTGGCGCGGGCCGGCCGCTAAGATCGCCTTGGGGGATGGCTGGCAAGGGCGCTTGCTCAACGCGCCGGTCGCCATCGGTTATGATGATTGGCACAAGGCCGTGGTGCTCGCCAAGCAGGGCAATGATGCGACAATCGGCTTTGCCGATGGCAGCACCGGCAGCCTGCCGGCCAGCGCCGCGACGCTCGTACTGCGCGGCACGGCGCAGACGGCCGGCGAGGTGCTGAGGCCGGGTGATGTCGTGCCGGTGGTCAAGGCCGGGGCCAGCTATGCGCTGCGCCAGATGCCCGAGGTATCGGGCGGCATGGTCGTTGAAGATCCGCATTCCGGACGGGTGCTGGCGATGGTCGGCGGCTTCGACGCCCAGGCGCAGGCCTTCAACCGTGCAACCCAGGCGAAGCGCCAGCCGGGTTCAACCTTCAAGCCGATCGTCTATGCCACCGCCATGGACAATGGCTTTACGCCGTCTTCAATCGTCGTCGATGCGCCCTATTGCATCTATCAGAACCGGTCATTGGGGCAGAAATGCTTCAGGAATTTCGGCAATGTGCGCAGTGCCGGTGCCCAGACGCTGCGCTGGGGCCTGGAACAATCGCGCAATTTGATGACGGTGCGCATCGCCTTCAACACCGGCATGGACAAGATCGTGTCACAAGCCAAGGCGCTGGGCATCGGCAATTACCAGCCGGTTTTGGCGATCGCGCTGGGGGCTGGCGAAACGACGGTGATGAAGCTGACCAACGCCTATGCGCAAATCTTCAATGCTGGCCGTGAGTTGCAGCCAACACTTATCGACATGGTGCAGGACCGCGACGGCAAGGTGATCTGGCGGCGCGACAATCGTTCCTGCTCCGGCTGCGACGCCAGCGACTGGCACGGCGAAGCAATGCCGCGCCCCGGCGGCACGCCGCGCCAGGTGATGGACGCGCGCACCGCCTATCAGGCGGTGCACCTGATGGAGGGGGTGATCACACGCGGCACCGGCACGCGGCTGCTCGATCTCGACCGGCCGCTTGCAGGCAAGACTGGGACGACCAGCGGACCGCGCGACGTGTGGTTTGTCGGCGGGACGCAAGACCTAGTGGCCGGCCTGTACCTGGGCTATGATACGCCGCGCAATCTGGGGGGCTATGCCCAGGGCGGATCGGTGGCGGCGCCAATCTGGGATGATTTCGGCAAGACGGCGCTGAAAGATGCCCCGAAACTGCCCTTTGTCATCCCGCCCGGCGTTCGCATGGTGCGCATCGACCGGCGATCGGGCAAGCGGGTGTTCGGCGTCTGGCCGACCAATGAAGCCAAGGCGCAGGTAATCTGGGAAGCCTTCAAGCCCGAAAGCGAACCGCGCCGCACCGGCAGCCCGAACGGTGACCTGATCATCGACCCAAGCCGGCGGGTGCGATCGGACGCAGAGTTCTTGCGCAATGCCGGCGGGATTTACTAAGGACGAGTTCCACACCGCCTCGGCCAGCGCCGTCAACACCGAAAGCCACCATTCGCCATGCGCGCCGAAGCCGAAGCTTATGCCCTCCAGATCAAGCAGGCGCTCGACCTGCTGAGGAGGTTTCTTTGACTGGGATCGCGCGCTCCGCCGTCTCGATGAACTGAACAACCGGGTCGAGGATCCCAAGCTTTGGGATAACCCCAAGGCGGCGCAGGCGGTGATGACCGAGCGCCGGCGGCTCGATGAGGCGATTGCGGCGACGCGCACCATCGAGACCGAACTTGCCGATACCTCGGAATTGATTGAAATGGCCGAGACAGAGGGAGATGAAGCCCTCGCCGTGGAAGGCGTTGGCGTGCTGAAGGCGCTGGCGACGCGAGCCGAAACCGACAAGGTATCGGCGTTGCTGGCCGGGGAAGCCGATGGCAATGATAGCTATATCGAAGTCAATTCTGGGGCAGGGGGCACCGAAAGCCAGGATTGGGCCGAAATGCTGCGGCGGATGTATCAGCGCTGGGCGGAGCGCCATGGTTATAAGGTCGAAATCATCGATTATCATGCCGGCGAACAGGCCGGCATCAAGAACGCCACCATGCTCATCAGGGGGCCCCAGGCCTATGGTTGGGCAAAGACCGAAAGCGGGGTGCATCGCCTCGTCCGCATCAGCCCCTATGACAGCGCGGCGCGGCGGCATACCAGCTTTGCCAGCGTCTGGGTCTATCCGCAGATCGACGATGATATCGAGATCGACATCAAGGAATCCGATCTGAAGATCGATACTTATCGCGCCTCGGGCGCCGGCGGCCAGCATGTGAACACCACCGATTCGGCGGTGCGCATCACCCATGTGCCGACGGGCGTCATCGTTGCCTGCCAGAATGAACGGTCACAGCACAAGAATCGCGCCACGGCGATGAAGATGCTGAAGGCGCGGCTGTATGAACGCGAACTCGCCATCCGTGAGGCGGCAGCGGCGGATGTCGAAGCCGGCAAGACCGATATCGGCTGGGGCCATCAGATCCGATCCTATGTGCTGCAACCCTATCAGCTGGTGAAGGATTTGCGCACCGGAGCGACGTCCACAAATCCCGGTGAAGTGCTTGATGGCGCGCTCGATCCGTTCATGGCGGCGGCGCTGTCGCAGCGGGTGACAGGTGACAAGGTCGATGTGGAAGATGTTGACTGATCAGATTTTCGGTAGGCGATCCGCCCAGGGTGCGGCGCGTTCGATCTGGCCGGCAAGACGGTAAAGCAGGCCTTCGGCGCCGTAGCGCCCCATGGCCATGATACCAATCGGCAGGCCCTTGCTGTCCGTGCCCAGCGGCAGCGACATGGCTGGCTGGCCGGTTTGGTTGGCCAGCGCGGTGAACGGGCTGTAGCCGATGATGTTGGCCGTCCATTGCGCCATGTCGCTCGGCGACAGGTCGATCTTGCCAAGTTCGATAACCGGCTGGGCAAAGACCGGTGACAGGATGATGTCATAATCCGCCATGAAGTCGGCGACGGTGATCGCCGCCTGCTGAAACAGTGCATTGGCGGCCATGACTTGGACGCCGCTGGTCTGCTTGCCGATATGGACGAACATCTGGGTGACGGTTTCCAGTTCATCACCGGCGTCGTCACGGCCAAGCTGCTTTAGCCGTTCGCCGACTTCAAAGGCGGTGGCGGCGGCGAGCACCGCCACCATGGCATCGCCCAGTGCCGCGCCAGGCAGC
>JANYCM010000252.1 GCA_025360285.1 Sphingomonadales bacterium | reverse complement strand
GCGCCGGCAGCGGCTCCCGGTGGTGGCCCAGGCGGCGAACGTCGCGGTCGCGGCGGCCCTGGCGGCGGTGGTCCCGGTGGCGGCCGTGGTCGTGGTGGCCCCGGCGGCGGCAATGATCGTGACCGTGGCCGTGGTCGCCGTGATGGCAACAACCCGGTTGAAGCCGGCGGCGAAGAGCTGGTCGAAAAGCTGGTTCACATCAACCGCGTTTCCAAGACGGTGAAGGGCGGCAAGCGCTTCGGTTTTGCGGCGCTTGTGGTGGTCGGCGATGCCAAGGGCCGGGTCGGCTTCGGCCATGGCAAGGCGCGCGAAGTGCCGGAAGCCATTCAGAAGGCGACGGCTGCTGCCAAAAAGGCGATGGTCCGCGTGTCGCTGCGCGATGGCCGCACCTTGCACCATGATGGAGTCGGCCATTTTGGCGCCGGCCGCGTCTATGTACGGTCGGCCGCCCAGGGGACCGGCATCATCGCCGGCGGCCCGATGCGCGCCGTTTTCGAAGCGCTGGGCGTTGCCGATGTCGTCACCAAGTCGGTCGGCACCAGCAACCCCTATAACATGATCCGGGCGACCTTTGCGGCGCTCGGCGAACAGACCAGCCCCAAGGCGGTGGCGCAGCGGCGCGGCAAGAAGATTGCCGATCTGATGGCGCGCCGCGGTGATGTTTCGGCACGCGTTGCCGAAGCGGATGCCGAAGCGGTCGCTTGAAGGACCTGATCATGGCCAAAGCCCCCAAGACTGAAACCGCAGCGCCGGTTGCCCCCAAGGTCAAGCTCACCCAGATCGGTTCGCCGATCCGCCGGGCGCCTGATCAGGAAGCGACGCTGGTTGGCCTCGGCCTCAACAAGATGCACAAGACGCGCGTGCTTGAAGACACGCCGTCGGTGCGCGGCATGATCGCCAAGGTGGCGCATATGCTGAAGGTTGAACCCGTCGCCTGATTTCGCCGGCCCGCGGTGTGCGGGCCGTTTTTTCCATTGCGCGCCCAAAGCGAAAGCGAGTGCATCCCATGACCAAGCTCAACGATCTCCATGACAATCCCGGCGCCCGCAAGTCGCGCGTCCGCGTCGGCCGCGGCATTGGTTCCGGCGTCGGCAAGACCGGCGGCCGCGGCCAGAAGGGCCAGAAGAGCCGTTCGGGTGTGTCCATCAAGGGTTTTGAAGGCGGCCAGATGCCGCTGCACATGCGGCTGCCAAAGCGCGGCTTTAACAATATCTTCCGCAAGGATTATGCCGAAGTGAACCTGGGCACGCTGCAGGCCGCCGTTGACAGCGGCAAGCTGAGCGGCACCGGCGTTATCGATGCTCAGGTCCTGCTCGATGCCGGCGTTATCACCCATGATCGGGACGGCGTTCGCCTGCTCGGCAAGGGCGTGCTGACGGCCGCGCTCAATCTGAAGCTGGCCGGCGCCAGTGTCGCCGCCAAGGCGGCCGTCGAAGCCGCCGGTGGCAGCCTTGAACTGCCGGCGCCCAAGCCCGAACCGCTGAGCCGTGACGAGCAGAAGGCAGCGCGCGCCGTTGCCCGTGAAGCCAAGGCCGCCGCGCTGAAGGCAGCGAAGTAACACAGCGATCGCGATGATTTTCGAAGGGCGGTCATCCCCGCTGGTAGAAGCGCCGCGCATTGCCTATCTAGCAGGCCAGGGTCTAACAATGTGGCGCGGCGGTTTGCCGTTTCGATGCCCCGGCGTTTTGCCATTTTGAGGATCGGGTAGGACTATGGCGTCAGCCGCCGAGACAATGGCCGCGAACCTCAGCTTCGCGAATTTTTCCAAGGCCACCGAGCTCAAGAAGCGGCTGTGGTTCACGCTGGGCGCGCTGATCGTCTTCCGCCTCGTGTCCTTCGTGCCGCTGCCCGGCATCGATCCGACGGCGCTGAATTCGCTGTTCAGCCGCACCCAGGGCGGCGTGCTGGATTTCTTCAACATGTTCTCGGGCGGCGCCCTGCAGCGCATGTCGCTGATCGCGCTGGGCGTCACCCCCTATATCACCGCTTCGATCATCGTGCAGTTGATGACGAGCCTGGTGCCCAGCTTCATGTCCTTGAAGAAGGAAGGCGATTCGGGCCGCAAGACGCTCAACCAATACACCCGCTATGGCACCGTCTTCCTGACCGCCGTGCAGGGCTATGGCATTGCCGTCGGCCTCGAAAGCTGGGGCGCCGGCCAGGGCGCCAGCGCCGTCATCGATCCGGGCATGTTCTTCCGCATCACCACGGTCATCACGCTGATCGGGGGCACCATGTTCCTGATGTGGCTGGGGGAACAGATCACCAGCCGCGGCATCGGCAATGGCATTTCGCTGATCATCATGGCCGGCATCGTCGCGCATCTGCCGACCGCCATCGGGCAATTGTTCGAACAGAGCCGCACCGGTGCGCTGTCACCAGCGGCGGTGCTGCTGGTCGGGGTCATCGCCCTGGCCACCATCGCCTTCATCTGCCTGATGGAACGGGCCCAGCGCCGCATCCTCATCCAATATCCAAAACGCCAGGTCGGCACCCGGCAGTTCCAGGGCGATTCGTCGCATCTGCCGCTGAAGCTCAACACGTCGGGCGTTATCCCGCCGATCTTCGCGTCATCCTTGCTGCTGATGCCGCTGACCATCGCGCAATTTGCGGCGCAGGGCGGCAAGGGGCCGGAATGGCTGCTGACGGTCACCACGGCGCTGCAACATGGGGCACCGCTGTATATGGCGATGTATGCCGCCGGCATCATCTTCTTCAGCTTCTTTTACACCGCCGTGGTCTTCAACCCGGAAGAAACCGCCGAAAACCTGAAAAAATATGGCGGCTTTATCCCCGGCATCCGGCCCGGTGCGCGCACGTCGGACTATCTGGATTTCGTGCTGACCCGCATCACGGTCGTCGGCGCCGCTTATCTGACCGTCATTTGCCTGCTGCCGGAATTCCTGTCGGCCAAGCTTGGCACCGGGCTGGCGCTGGGCGGCACATCGCTGCTGATCGTCGTCAATGTGACAATGGATACAGTGGCGCAGATACAGAGCCACTTGCTTGCGCATCAGTATGAGGGTCTTATCAAGAAATCGAAACTGCGGGGGACGCGTCGTTGAATCTGATCTTGCTGGGTCCGCCCGGCGCGGGGAAGGGGACCCAGGCAAGCCGACTCGTCAAAGAACGGGGACTTGTCCAGCTTTCTACGGGCGATATGCT
>JANYCM010000186.1 GCA_025360285.1 Sphingomonadales bacterium | reverse complement strand
CCAGCACCGGGTTGCGCCGGAACGCCTCGGGGGTGGCGACATCCTCGATGCGGTGCCCTTCCCACAGGCCATCGGGGCCGCGAAAGGTCGGCACGCCCGATTCGGCGGAGACGCCGGCGCCGGTGAGGATGACGATGTTGCGGATGGGCATGGCGGGGTTGTGCCGTTGGTGGGGAAAGCGGGCAAGCCCCCTGCTCTATTCGCTCTCCCCCCGCCGTTTGGCGCGCAGGGTTGGCGGGGCGACGGCGGGGTCTTCGGGCCAGGGGTGGCGGGGGTAGCGGCCGCGCAGATCGCGCCGCACATCGGCCCAGCTGCCGGCCCAGAAGCGCGGCAGGTCCTGCGTCACCTGAATCGGCCGGCCGGCCGGCGAGGTGAGGCGCAGGGTCAGCGGCACACGGCCCTCGG
Organism: Sphingomonadales bacterium; assembly: GCA_025360285.1. Taxonomy (GTDB): domain Bacteria; phylum Pseudomonadota; class Alphaproteobacteria; order Sphingomonadales; family Sphingomonadaceae; genus Sandarakinorhabdus. The sequence continues at coordinate 5,237 of JANYCM010000186.1, read as the reverse complement.
CGAGCATCGGATGGGCGGCAAGGCCGAACAGCGCCTGGACGCGGGTTTCGACCACCGGCCCGGCGGGATCGGCATAATCGATCGCGTGCTGGCTGCCGGCCGGCGTGCCGAAATGGCGCGGCGCGACGCGATCAAGCCGCTGCAGGGCGGCCCAGCCGATGCGGCCGCTCAGCGCCTCGGTCAGCGCCGTGTCGGTCACATCGCCAAGGCGGCGCTTGCCGGCGAGCAGCGGCGCCAGCCATGTTTCGAGATCGGCGAGCAGCGCCGCGTCCGACAGGTCGGGCAATTCGGCCAGCCCCTGAGCCGTGGCAAAGCCGGCGCGGGCGCGCAGGGTCAGGCTGGACTCGCCCCAGGGCAGCAGCGCCAGGCCATGCTCGCGGACGCCGCCGAGCAGCGCCGCGGTCAGCGCTGCCGGATCGATGCGCCCGGTCGGGCTGCGCGCCAGGGTGATCGCCCCCAGCCGACGGCCGGTTTCGGCCGTAACGCCGCCGGTCGCCGGATCAAAAGCGAGAACCGCCATTGCTTCGATGCGATCGGCGAATTGCTGTTCGATGCTGGCGGGATCGAGCGCCGCCGCCAGCAGCACCCGTGCCCCGGCCGCCGAGCCCATGGCATCGCCGATGACGATCCACGGCGCCGTCGCCAGCGGATCGTCGGCGGCGAGCGTCACGGCACGGCCATTGGCCATCAGATAGGCCGGGTTTTGCCCGCCGCGCCGCCGCGCCACGCGATCGGGAAAGGCCAAAGCCAGAATTTGCGCCGCAACATCCGGCGGCGGGTCGGCATCGGTGCCGCCGCCCACCGCGCGTGCCCAGCGATCGGCGAGCCGCCGCGCCGCCTGGCCGCGCGCGCCGCGATCGCGCGCCGCCAGCCGCAGGCGTTCATCCAGATCGGTCCCCCGCCCGCCCAGCCCGCGTTCGGACAGCAGCACGGCGATCGCCGCCGCCCGCCCGCCCCAGCCGCGCGCCGCCGCCGCCACCAGCCTATGGCCGATGACTGGCGCCAGCGGCAGCGCCGCCACCCGCTCGCCGTGCGGCGTCGGCCGGCCGTCCGCATCGATGATGCCCAGCGCCCGCAGCCGCTGCCGGGCTTCGGCGAGTGCGACGGCCGGCGGCGCGTCGAGCCAGCGCAGGGCCGCCGGATCGGCGACGCCCCAGCGCGCGCATTCCAATACAAGCCCGGTCAGGTCGCTTTCCAGAATCTCCGGCGGATCGAAGCGCAGCCGGCCGGCGGTTTCGCCGGCCTCCCACAGCCTGATGGCGATGCCCGGCGCGGTGCGGCCGGCGCGCCCGGCGCGCTGCGTAACCGCCGACTGGCTGGCGCGTTCGGTGACCAGCCGGGTCAGCCCGACGGCGCGGTCATGGCGCGGCCGCCGGGCCAGCCCTGAATCGATGACGACGCGCACGCCATCGATGGTGATCGAGGTTTCGGCGATCGAGGTGGCGAGCACGATCTTGCGCCGACCGGGCGGCGGCGGCCGGATGGCGGCGCGCTGGTCATCACCATCGCGCGCGCCATAGAGCCGGTGCAGATCAACATCCGCCGGCAGGCGGTCGGTCAGGCGCTCGGCGGTGCGCTCGATCTCGGCGGCACCGGGCAGGAAGGCGAGGATCGATCCGGCCTCGCTGGCCAGTGCCTGGCGGATGGCGGCGGCCATGGCATCTTCGATGCGCGTCCCCGCATCGCGGCCCTGGTGACGCAATTCGACCGGGAACATGCGGCCCTGGCTTTCGATACGGGCGAGGCCGGGAATGATCGCCTCATACGCCGCGCCGTCGAGCGTCGCCGACATCAGGATCAGCCGCAGATCGGGCCGCAGCGCCTCGCGCGCTTCCAGCACCAGCGCCAGCGCCAGATCGCTGTCGAGGCTGCGTTCATGGACTTCATCGAACAGCACCGCGGCGATGCCGGGCAAGTCCGGATCGGCGACGATCATCCGGGTGAAAATGCCTTCGGTGACGACTTCGATGCGCGTGGCCGCCGACACCCTGGTGTCCATGCGGGTGCGATAGCCGATGCTCTGGCCGACGGGTTCCCCGGCCATGTCCGCCATGCGTTCGGCGGCGGCGCGGGCGGCCAGGCGGCGCGGCGACAGCAGCAGCAATTTGCCGTGCTGCGCCCACGGCTGGCGGAGCAGCGCCGGCGGCAGCGCCGTGGATTTGCCCGCCCCCGGCGGCGCCACCAGCGCCACCGGCGCATTGCGGGCGAGCGCGGCGTGAAGATCTGGAAGGATGTCTTCGACGGGGAGGGACATGGGGCGGGAGCGGACTCGATTACGGAAGCCCAACGCCCTCCCCGCAAAGGGGGAGGGCGTTGGTTTGCCCTCCATACGCGCAATTCGGGCTGGCGCGCAGCCGCGCGCTGCGCCACACCATGCCCATGGAGAACGGCAAAATCCGTGTCGGCGTGCTCGGCGCCGGCGGGCGCATGGGGCAGGCGATCATCGCAGGCATCGCCGGCGACCCGCGGCTGGTGCTGGCCGGCGCCATTGAACGCGCCGGGCATGAAGCCGTCGGCCGGGCGCTGGGGCCGCTGTTTGCGCCGTCGCTGACCATCTGTTCCAACCCCGGGCCGCTCGCCATCAGCAGCGATGTGCTGATCGATTTCACCGCGCCGGCGGCACTGGCGGCGACACTGGATGCTGCCTGTGATGGCAAGGCGGCGATCGTGATCGGCACCACCGGGCTGGAGGCGCGGCACCAGGCGATGATCGACCGGGCGGCGCGCCACATTGCGGTGCTGCAAGCCGCCAATACCAGCCTGGGGGTGACGCTGCTGCTGCGGCTGACCCAACAGGCGGCGCGGGCACTGGGCCCGGACTGGGATATCGAGATTGCCGAATTGCACCACCGCCACAAGGTCGATGCGCCATCGGGCACGGCGCTGGCGCTGGGGGCGGCGGCGGCCCGGGGCCGCGGTGTCGATCTGGCGGCGGTGAGCGATCGCGGGCGGGATGGCATTACCGGCGCGCGGGTGGCGGGGCATATCGGCTTTGCCGCGCTGCGCGGTGGCTCGGCACCGGGGGATCATCTGGTGATGTTCGGCGGCGAGGGGGAACGCATCGAGATTGGGCACCGGGTGGAAAGCCGCGATATTTTCGCGCGCGGGGCATTGAAGGCGGCGGCGTGGCTGGCGGGCAAGCCGGCCGGGCGTTACGCGATGGACGATGTGCTGGGCCTGCCGGCTCTGTAGTCATTGAGGGCGGCGGCGATGACCGCCCCGACCGCGCGGCGTTCCGGGGCCGACAGAAAGCCGCCCACCCGCACCCGCCGGCCCCGCGCCGCCAGCCAGAGGTGGGCATCGCCGAGCGCGGTTTCCTCGATATGGACGCGGGTCCAATAGGCGTTGAAGCCGAAGACGCGCTCGGCACCCGAGGCGCTGGTGCGGCGCAGGGTGAGCGCATCACCCGTCAGTTGCAGATGTTCCCGGCCGGCGCCGGCGGCGTAATTGCTGCGGAAGGCCCAGTAGAGCAGCGCCACATCGACGCCCATGAACGGCAGCACCGGCCAGGCGCCCAATGCGACAAAGCGCAGGCCGCCGAGCAGGAAGACCAGCCCGATACCGCCGACCAGCCGGCGCATATGGCGGCGATCCAGCGAGCGGTTGGGGGTGAGGACGAGATCGAGCGCGGGCACGAAGGGGTGATAGCGCAAAGCCGCTGGACTTTGCACCGGCTGCGACGCCACAGCACAGCGATGACGCCCGAACATATCCAGGAATTCTATGCCCGGCTGGCCGCGGCAGTGCCGGAACCGCGCACCGAGCTGAACTATCTCAATGTCTATACCCTGCTGGTGGCGGTGGCGCTGTCGGCGCAATCGACCGATGTGGGGGTCAACAAGGCGACGGCGGCGCTGTTCAAGGCGGTGACGACGCCGGCGGCGATGGTGGCGCTGGGTGAGGCCGGTCTGAAGGCGCATATCCGCACCATCGGGCTGTTCAACACCAAGGCGAAGAATGTCATCGCGCTGTCCGAAATCCTGCTGCGCGACCATGGCGGCGAGGTGCCGCGCGAACGGGCGGCGCTGGAGGCACTGCCGGGGGTGGGCCGCAAGACGGCAAACGTGGTGCTCAACGAGGCGTTTGGCGAGGAGACCTGTGCCGTTGATACGCATATCTTCCGCGTCGCCAACCGCACCGGCCTGGCGCCGGGCAAGACCGTGCTGGCGGTGGAAAACGGTCTGATGGCGCGCACCCCGGCGCCGTTTCGCCGCCATGCCCATCATTGGCTGATCCTGCACGGCCGCTATGTCTGCACGGCGCGCAAGCCACACTGCGGGCGCTGCCCCGTCGCCGACCTGTGCGATTTTCCCGACAAGTCGCCAGCGTGAACCGCTGCATAACAAGGGGTTCAGCATCCGTTCACCGCCTTTACACGTATAAGCGGGCAGTAAATGTTGCGTTGCTTAAGGCCTTTGCTGGCCTCTATTCTCCCGCCGGAAGGCCTGTAGCGGAGGACCGATCATGCGCCCTGGATTATGCGCTGTTGCCCTGGCGCTTGCCGGTTGTGCCGGCACGGCGAAACCGCCCGCTCCGGCGCCGGCAGCGGTGGCGATCGGCCCCGAACAATCCTGTGTGCAGACGCAATCGATCCGCGAAACCAGGGTCGTCGATGACAGCACTATCGATTTCGTGATGCTGGGCGGCAAGGTGCTGCGCAACCATCTGCCCAACAGCTGCCCGCAGCTCGGCTTTGAACGCGCCTTCAGCTACAAGGTATCGACCAACCAGCTGTGTTCGGTCGATATCATCACCGTGCTGTACCAGGGCGGCGGTCTGCGCCAGGGCGCCAGCTGCGGCCTGGGCAAATTCACGCCGATCGCGCCGCCCCACAAATAGGCGTTTCGCGCAATCGCAAATGGTCTGGCGCCGCCGCCGGGCTGCTATCGCCTGTCGCCACGCATCCGTAGCTCAGCTGGATAGAGTACTGCCCTCCGAAGGCAGGGGTCACAGGTTCGAATCCTGTCGGATGCGCCAGCGTCAGCCAATTTTCACAGGGCAGATCGAGGCTGAGCGCCGGAAATCCAGGCTGGTGGACAGTCATCGCGCCGCGGCCATTGGCGGCGGGCGCGGGACAGGCGCCGCCATGAGAGGAATCCCCATGCCGCCCGTTTTAACCTTGCCCGATCGCCCCGCCGCCGCCATCGCCGGCGGCGACGCGACCTTCCCCGTCGGCCGCATCTTCTGCAACGGGCGCAACTATGCGGCACACGCTCGCGAGATGGGCAAGGATCCCG
>JANYCM010000385.1 GCA_025360285.1 Sphingomonadales bacterium | reverse complement strand
ATCGCAAACACATGATAGGTCCCGCCATCGGGTGTCCGTGACCCGTTCGCCACCGCAATCGTGCCGTTGAGCCACGCATAGCGCGGGTCCCCCGTCTCAAAGCGCGGAGTCGTGCGCAGATAGATCGCCTCATACGGCAGCATCTCGCGCTTGCGGGAAAAGCGATCCCAGTCGGCGGGGTCGGTGGTGCGGGCGATGCCGGTGTAGGTCATGCCGATCACCGCGCCGTCGTCGGTGGTCAGCATCATCCGCACATCGATCAGCATCGAATTATCGGCGCGCTGGGTGATCCAGTCCATGCCGTCACCATTGACCCGGCCGCGCAGCCGCGCCCCCTCGAACGTGCCGCCATCGACCGGATAGGCGCCGCGGAAACCCACCGGAGTCATGCCGAAAGGCTGGGCGCGGTCATAGGCGACCTTGAAGGTCATCACGAACAGCGGGGACCATTTGAGGGTGTCGATCATGCTGCTGGGCTCGCTTCCAATGTGCCTCTCCCGCTTGCGGGAGAGGCGAGAGACGGCGTCCTTACGCCGGCCCGGGTGAGGATGTTCTTCTTGCTTCAAAGCTTGCAAACACCCTCACCCGCCGCGCGCGACGGAGGTCGCCTTGGCGATGCCGCGCGAGTCGCCTCTCCCGCAGGCGGGAGAGGAAGATTCTTGTGCGCGCGTGTGTCCATCAAAGCCCCAGATTGCGGCGGGCGATGATGTTACGCTGGATTTCGCTCGATCCGCCATAGATCGTCGTCACCCTGGCGTTGAGCGCGCCCTGCACCGCATAGCCGATATCGCGGTCCACGGCCTCGGCATGATCGAGCGCCCGGAACGCCGCCGCGTCATAGCCCAAAGTTTCGAACCACAGCTCGGTGATCGCCTGCAACAGCTCCGACCAGCGCAGTTTGAGCATGGAGGCGCGCGGCCCCGAATCCTTGCCCGCTGCGGCATCGGCCATCAGCCGCATGACCATCATTTCGACCGCCATCGTCTCGATCTCGATCTGGGCGAGCCGGGCGATGAACACAGGGTCGTCACTGACCCGGCCGGCGCCGTTGCTCGCCTCGGCCGCCGCCGCCTTCAGCCCGCGCAGATGCTGGCTGAGCCGCAGCGCCGAGGCGGCACCAAAGCCGCGTTCACGATCGAGCAGCACCTTGCCCAGGCCCCAGCCGCCGCCTTCCTCGCCGACCAGATTGGCGGCGGGCACGCGCACATCGCTGAGGAACACTTCATTGCTGTGGCGCTTTTCGTCCAGCGTTTCGATTGGGCGCACCGTCAACCCCGGCGTCGTCATGTCGATCAGGAGCATGGACAGCCCGGCCTGGCGCTGCGCATCGGTGGAGGTGCGCACCAGGCAGAACATCTGCGTCGCGACATGGGCATAGCTGGTCCACATCTTCTGGCCGTTGACGACATAGTCATCGCCATCACGGACCGCGCGGGTCTTCAGGCTGGCGAGGTCAGACCCGGCGCCGGGTTCGGTATAGCCCTGGCACCACCAGTCATCGCTGTTGATGATGCGCGGCAGATAATGCGCCTTTTGTGCCGGCGTACCGAAGGTGAAGATGATCGGGCCGATGAGTTCCAGACCCTGGTGAAACTGGATCGGCGCGTCGGCCAGCGCTGCCTCCATTTCGAAGATATAGATTTGTGTCGGCGACCAGCCGCAGCCGCCATATTCGACCGGCCAGGTCGGTGCACCCCAGCCATGCGCGGCGAGGTGCTTCTGCCAGGCGATCAGCTCTTCGGGGCCAAGCCGCAGCCCGGCGCGCAGCCGGCTGCGAAACGCCGGCGAAACGGCATCAGCGAAAAACGCCCGGACTTCGTCGCGAAAGGCGCGTTCGTCTGCATCAAAGCCAAGCTGCATCGCCTTGCACCGCTCCCCGCGCCTTTTGGTTGTTGGGGCGATTTAGCGCCACGGCGACCGATCCAGGCCATGTCGCCGGGTAGTGGGGCGTGCAATTCTATATGCAATGGCGGCCCCGCGCTGCCGGCCCGGCATGACGGCTGGCGGGCTTTTGCCCATAGGACGTGGTAAGCGGCCGGGAGTTATCGCCTTGAAGATCGAAAAGATCGATGCGCACCATCACCTCTGGTCGCTGACCTCCCCGCACCATCCGATGCTGCGGGCGCCCGATACGGAGCGCTATTTCGGCAATACCGCCGGGTTGAAGCGCGACTTTGCTGCGGCCGAGTTCCTGGCGCTCGCGGCGGCGCAGAATGTCACGAAGTCAGTCTATGTCGAATCGCATTATGATCCGCCGATCGAGGAGACGGCGGCGATCCAGGCCTTTGCCGCGGCGCATGGCTTTCCCCACGCGATCGTCGGGCGGGTTGACCTGGCCGGGGCGCGGCTTGGCGAGGATCTGGACGTTCACCAGCGGTCGCCCTTGTTTCGCGGCGTACGGACCATGCTCAACTGGGATGCCGATCCGCTGTTCCGCGCCACCGCCGACCGCCAAGTCCTGCACAACCCGGCATGGCGCGCCGGCTATGCCGAACTGGGGCGACGCGGGCTATCCGCCGAAGTGATGGTGACGCCGGCGCAATTGCGCGATCTTGCGGACGTCGCCGCCGCCCATCCGGGAACGCCGCTGATCGTGGGCCATGCCGGCATGCCGCTGCACCGCGACCCCGGCGAAACGACCCGGTGGCGGGACGGCATGGCAGCGCTTGCCGACCTGCCACACGTCATGGTCAAGATTTCCGGTCTCGGCATGGTCGATCATCACTGGACGACCGACAGCATCCGCCCCATCGTCGCCACGCTGATCGCGCTATTCACCCCGGCGCGCGCCATGTTCGCCAGCAATTTTCCGGTGGATGGCCTGCACGCCAGCTATGACCAGGTCTGGGATGCGTTTGAGGCGATCACCGCCGATTATGCGCCGGCCGACCGCGCCGCGCTGTTCCGCGACACGGCGGCGCGGGCCTATCGCCTCTAAAGATCGTCGAAAGTCCCGCCGCGCCCCTTGCCCGAGGCGAAACGCGCGGCACCAACCCCCGCCTCGGCCCGGCGCGCCGCCTCACCAAAAGCGGCTTCGTTGTGCAGCGCCTGGCTTTCCGAACAGGCCCATTGTTCGTGCGCCGATTGCCGGTCGCTCAGCATGCAGGTCTGCGGAAACCGCGATATCGCCAGCGCCAGGTCTTCCGCGGCGGCCCGCGCCGTCCCCGCCGGCACAACGCGGTTGGCCAGCCCGAAGGCCAGCGCCTCCTGGGCATCGACCGGCCGACCGGTCAGGATCATGTCGAGCGCCCGGCCCTGCCCCACAACCCGCGGCAAGCGCACCGTGCCGCCATCGATCAGCGGCACCCCCCAGCGGCGGCAGAACACCCCGAAAATCGCCGTTTCGGAGGCAACCCGCATGTCGCAGAGCAGCGCCAGTTCCAGGCCGCCGGCCACAGCATGACCCTCGATGGCGGCAATCACTGGCTTGCTGATGAACATGCGGCTCGGCCCCATCGGGCCGCGGTCACCCGGCGCATCGGCAAGGCCGCCTTCGGACAGGAATTTCAGATCATAGCCAGCGCAGAAACTCGCCCCCCGGCCCCATAGCACCGCGACCCGCGCCGCATCATCGGCCTCGAAATCCAGAAAGGCCTGGTGCAGCAAGGTCGCCGTTTCGGCATCAACGGCATTGCGGCTGGCGGCCCGATTGAGGATGATTGTCGTCACCGGGCCGGTGCGTTCAACCAGCACCTTGGCGGCGTCGGCAGTCGGGGATTCCATATCGCTTGGCATCATGCCCTCCGTATCGCGGCTGACGATGCCATGGCTGGTGGCCGCTGCCCAGCCGCGAGTCACGACGGGCAAGCCCCGCGCCGGCGCTTTCATATATGCAATTGTCGGCGCCTGGCCCGCCACCGACGTGCGCCGCTCCCCGGCCCTGCCTAGCGTCCGGCGCAATGATGCCGGCAACACGATCGGGCCGCAGGGGAGACGCGCAATGACGGCCGCCAGCTATGACTGGAATTTTGGCGATCTGCTCGATGCCACCGGCAGCGTCGTTCCCGGTGACCGGCCGGCGCTGATCCATGGTGATCGCATCATCAACTGGGCCGATTTCACCGCCCGCACCAACAGCCTGGCGCGGGCGATGCTGGCCGGCGGGCTGGTCACCGGTGACCGGGTCGCCGTGCTGGCGCGCAACATCCCCGAATATGTCGAAATTGCCGCCGCCGCGTTCAAGGCGCGGTTGACGTATGTCAACATCAACTACCGCTATACGACCGAAGAAATCGCCTATGTCCTCGCCGATTCGGGCGCGCGGTCCTTGTTCTACCAGGGCAGTTTCGGCGAGACGGTCGCGCCACTGCTGGATGGCCTGGCGCTGCCCGTGGCCATCGATGGCGCTGGCGCCGCCTATCCCGCCATGGTCGCCGGCGACCCGGCGCCGCTGGGTATCGCCCGCAGCCCGGAAGACGGCTATCTCCTTTACACGGGCGGCACCACCGGCCACCCCAAGGGTGTGCTGTGGCGAAGCGGCGAGGCGCGCGCCATCCAGCTTGAATCGCCCACCAACAAGCTCAAGATCCTGACGATCGACGATCACATCCGCGCCGTGCGGGACAATCCGGCACCAGGCCGTGTGTTGCCGGCCTGCCCGTTGATGCACGGGGCGGGGCTCAATTCCTCCACCGCCGAACTGGTGAACGGCGGCACCGTCGTGCTGCTGCCGTCGGCGCGCTTCGATGCCGAGGAGCTGTGGGACCAGGCGGCACGCCACCGCGTCACCCGCGTGCTGATCGTCGGTGATGTGTTCGCGCGGCCGATGGCGCGGGCCCTGACCGACAATCCCGGCCGCTGGAACCTGGCGTCGGTGCGGCTGATATCCTCGGCCGGACTGATGTGGAGCGAGGAAATCAAATCCTCGCTGGTGACATCCCTGCCCGGCCTCACCCTCATCGATATCCTCGGCGCGTCGGAAGCCTCCGGCCTGGGCTATGCGATCACCACGGCCAGCAGTTCAACGCCGACCGGCTATTTCGACCCCGTGCCGACGACGGTGCTGATCGATCCGGACACCAACCGCATTCTCGGGCCGGATGAAGTGGGCGAAGGGCTGCTCGGGCGCCGGCCACCCTTTGCGCGCGGCTATCACGGCGATCCCGTCAAGACGGCGGAAACCTTCCGTATCATCGATGGCGCGCCCTACGCCATCCCCGGCGATCTGGCGGCGCGCGAGGCCGATGGCCGGCTGCGGCTGATCGGCCGCGGCAACATGTGCATCAATACCGGCGGAGAGAAAGTCTTTCCCGAAGAGGTCGAAGAGGCACTGAAACTGCAACCCGGTATCGAGGACGCCATGGTGCTCGGCACACCCGACCCTGAATGGGGCAAGGCGGTGGTGGCGCTGGTGGCAACGCGCGGCGCCTATGATGAAGCGCTGGTGCTGTCGGGGCTCAAGGCGCGGCTGGCCGCCTATAAACTCCCCAAGCAGCTGCTGGTCGTCGATGAATTGCCGCGCCACGCCAGCGGCAAGGGTGATTATCGGCGCGGGGCCGCGATGGTCGCGGCGCTGATCGGGTGAAACCGCATGATATCCCGGCGGAAACGATCGTGGATCGCCCGCCGATCGCGCCGGCAAGCTACCGCTATCCGCTGGCGCTGCTCACGGTCATCTACCTGTTCAACTTCGTCGATCGGCAGTTGCTGACGATCGTCGCCGAACCCATCAAGCACGAATTTGCCCTCGCCGACTGGCAGATCGGCGCGATGAGCGGGCTCTCGTTCGCCGTGCTCTACACCATCGCCGGCTTCCCGCTGGCGCGGCTGGCGGAACGCCATGATCGTGCCCGCATCATCACTGTTGCGGTTCTGGTCTGGAGCCTGTTCACCGCGCTTTGCGGCGCGGCGCAAACCGCCTGGCAATTCGTGCTGGCACGCATCGGCGTTGGCCTTGGTGAAGCGGGCTGCACCCCGCCGGCGCATTCGCTGATTGTTGACATTGTGCCGCGCGAACGCCGCGCCAGCGCGCTGGCACTTTATTCGATGGGCGCGCCGCTTGGCCAATTGGTGGGGATGGCGATGGGCGGGATTGTCGCCGGGCAATGGGGCTGGCGCAGCGTTTTCCTGGTCGCCGGTGCGCCCGGCATTGTGCTGGCGGCGCTGGCCTACTTCACCCTGGCGGAACCCCGCCGGGCCGCCCTGCCCGGCCGCGGCCTGGAAGCGGCGGCCGACAGGGCAACGCAAGCGCGCTTCTGGCCGACGATCCGCACGCTGGCCGGCAACCGCAGTTTCATGCTGGTGGCATTGGGCGGCGCCGCAGCCTCCTTTGTCTTTTACGGGCTTGGGGCCTTCTATGCCTCCTTCTTCCTGCGCAACTATGGCACCGACTTGCAGCAGGTGGCGGACCTGACCGGCCTTAAGCCGCTGGGCTTCCTTGGTCTGGGGCTGGGTCTCAGCAGCGGCGTCGCCGGCGTCATCGGGGCGGTCGTCGGGGGACGCGTCACCGATGCCTGGGGCCGGCGCAACCCCGCCGCCAACGTGCTGGTACCGGCGCTGTGCACCGCCGCTGCCGCGCCGTTGCTGTTTGGCGCGGTCATGGTCGATGGGCTATGGCCGGCGATTGCGCTGATCGCGGCGGCGTCGGTGCTCAACTCGGCGCTCGCCGGCGGCGCCTATGCCGCGGCGCTGGGGCTGGTGCCGGCGCAGTCGCGCGCCACCGCCTCGGCGCTGCTGATGTTCATTTTCAACGTTATCGGCCTGGGACTTGGCCCGCTCTGTGTCGGTCTGTTCAGCGATCATTTCGCTGTGGCCGCCGGCCCGGCGACGGGGCTCCGCTGGGGCATGGCCTGTGCCACGCTGGTC
>JANYCM010000156.1 GCA_025360285.1 Sphingomonadales bacterium | reverse complement strand
GATGCACAGGGTGGCAAGGCCGCGCTTCACATCACGGCGGATCATTTCATGGATCAAGGTGGTCAGCACGCGGGCACCCGACGCACCGATGGGATGGCCGATGGCGATGGCGCCGCCGTTGACATTGACCTTGGCGGGATCAAGCCCCAATTCCTGGCCGACGGCGAGCGCCTGCGCCGCAAAGGCTTCGTTGGCCTCGATCAGGTCAAGATCGGCAACCGTCCAGCCGGCCTTTTCCAGCGCCTTGCGCGAGGCCGGCACCGGGCCGATGCCCATGATGGCTGGATCGACGCCGACCGAGGCCCAGCTGGCGATGCGGGCGAGCACCGGAGCATTGCGGCGCGACGCTTCGGCCTCGCCCATCACCACCAGCGCCGCGGCGCCGTCATTGAGGCCGGAGGCATTGGCGGCGGTGACGCTGCCATCCTTCTTGAAGGCACCGCGCAGCCCCGAAATACTGTCGATGGTGACGCCGTCGCGGATATATTCGTCGGTATCGACGACCGTGTCGCCCTTGCGGCCCTTGATCGTCACCGGCGCAATCTGGCCGGCGAAACGCCCTTCGGCACGCGCGGCACTGGCCTTGTTCTGGCTGGCGACGGCGAATTCATCCTGGGCGGCGCGGCCGATCTGATAGCGCTCCGCGACATTTTCCGCCGTGATGCCCATGTGATAGCCGTTGAAGGCATCCCACAGCCCGTCCTTGATCATCGTGTCGATCAGTTCAATCGCGCCCATCTTGGTACCGCTGCGCAGCGCCTGGGCGTGGGGCGACAGGCTCATCGATTCCTGGCCGCCGGCGATCATGATCTTCGCATCGCCGGACTGGATCGCCTGCGCCGCCAGAGCGACGGCGCGCAGGCCCGATCCGCAGACCTGGTTGACCCCCCAGGCCGGGGTTTCCTGGGCAATGCCCGCCGCCATCGCCGCCTGCCGCGCGGGGTTCTGGCCCTGGCCGGCGGTCAGCACCTGGCCGAGGATGACTTCATCGATCTCGCCCGCCGCGACGCCGGCATCGGCCATGGCGGCCAGGATGGCGGCCTTGCCAAGTTCATGCGCCGGGGTGCCGCCAAACGCCCCCATGAAGCTGCCAACGGCGGTGCGGCGAGCAGCGGTGATGACGGTTCCGGTCATATGCGGTTTCCCCAAGCGTAGTTTGATTCGTCAGAGCGGACGCTAATCCTTGGGGCAGGGAAAGGCCAGAGTGGGCCGTTTCTCCCTCCCGCAGGGAGAGGGAATTACGTCACCCAGGCAATTCTACCCGCGCAGAAACGCCGCCAGCGGATTCCACAGCAGCCCCGGCGCGCGGCCACCGACGACCATGCCGACATGGCCGGCCGCCAGCGCCAGCGGCGTGCCGATGCCGCCGGTGGACAGCGCCGCGCCGGGCGGCACGATGCGGTCCCGGCTGGCGATGACGTCCAGAATCGGGATGGCGAGCACTGCCGGGTCGATGCGCTGCCCGGCGATCGACCAGGCGCTGCGCCCCGGCGCGTCGGCGGCGAACAAGGTGTCGGCAAGGCCGGCCGCCGCCGCCAACGACAGCGGCTGGCCGTTGTTCGACCAGTCCTCCAGCGTGACGAACGCGGCGGCTTCGGGGCCTTTGTCCAACCCGGCGAATTTTTCATATTTGGCGGCAAGCGCCGTGCTGTCCAAGTCCCAGAACGCCGGTTGCAGCAGGTCCATCGGCAGGGCGCCCATGCCGGCGGCGAGCGGCTGCACGCCGGCCCACCAATCGGCCAGGCCGGTGCGCGCCGCGGCGTCATAGCCGCCAAAATGCCAGGGCGTTGCCAGCAGTGCCAGCCGGCTGACCTGTGGTCCGAGCAGCGCCGCCGCCCCTATTGCCAGCGTGCCGCCCAGGCAATAGCCGGCGAGTGCAACGGGTTCGCCCAGCCCGGCGATCAGCGGCACCAGCCGGGTTTCGACCAGCGCCTCCAGCCCCAGCGGCTCGGTGTCACCCCAATCGACCAGCAAGGGCCGCAGCCCGCGCGCTGCCAGCCCGGCGAGCAGCGAATTGCCCGGCGCCAGATCGAGCACCGAGGGCGGGTTGATCAGCGACGGCACCACGACCACGATTCGGCCACTGCCGCCATGATCGCGCAAGGTCACATCGCCGACGTGGGCCACCACCGGGCGCTGCGGGCGCGGCGGCGCCGGCGGCGCATCCTGATACCGGCGCAGGCCGGCGAGCACGCGCGCCAGCCGCGCGCGATCATCGCCGCAGGTGCGGGTGATATGGGCGAGGAACAGCGGCAGCGGGTGGGGGCCGCGTGCCCTGACAACGGTCGCACCGCCACGTTGCGATGCAGCATCGCTTTGTGTATGGGCCGTGTTTTCGCGGTCGTCAGGAACCATCATGGCCCATGCCCCGTCCTCCCCCGCCGGCTCCCATGGTGCCAAGGCCGATGCGGCTGCCGCCGGGCCGGTGGTCATCAAGAAATACGCCAACCGCCGGCTCTATAACACTGAAACCTCGACTTATATCACCCTTGATCATCTGGCGGTGATGACGCGCGAAGGCCGAGATTTCCAGGTGTTCGATGCCCGCACCGGCGAAGACATCACCCGGTCGGTGCTCACCCAGATCGTCATGGAAGAAGAATCGACCGGCCAGACCATGCTGCCGGTGCCCTTCCTGCGCCAGATCATCGCCATGTACGGCGATTCGATGCAGGGGGCGGTGCCGCATTATCTTGAAGCCTCGATGGCGGCCTTTGCCGAAAACCAGACCAAGTTTCGCGATGCGGCGCTGAAGCCCTTTGAACAGCTCGCCAAGCAGAATCTGGCGATGTTCCAGGCGGCGACCGAAATGCTGACGGGCGGCAAGCTGGCGGCGAAGCCGACCCAGACTTCGGCGCCGGCGCCGGCGGCCGCCCCCAGTGACAGCGAACTGGCGGCATTGAAGGCGCAACTCGCCGCCTTGCAGGCCCGGCTCGACGGCATCGCCAAGGACTGAGGCCGGCCGGCAACAACGTCGCCGGATCGTCCTTATGGCGCTTGCCCGGCGTCATCGCCACCGCTAAGGACCGCGCGGGGAACGGCTATCCGGAGGGGATGGCTGGTCCGGTCAAGCGCCGCCTGCACGGCTGTTTCGGCCCTGTGGCAGCGCCTGCCGGTGGTGGGAGCCGAGTGGCATGGATTCGTCGATTACATTGCAACGGGATGAAGATGCCGGGCGTGACGCGGTGGTGCTGCCGGCGGGGTACCGGCCAAGCGCCGACGAAGAGTTCATGAATCCGCGGCAATTGGCCTATTTTCGTGCCAAGCTGATCGACTGGAAGGAATCGATCCTGCGCGAATCGGCAGGTACCTTGCAGACGCTCAAGGCCGAACCGATGCGCGAGCCTGACGTCAATGACCGTGCCAGCAGCGAAACCGACTGGAGCATCGAACTGCGCACCCGCGACCGCCAGCGCAAGGTGATCAGCAAGATCGATTCCGCGCTGCGCCGTATCGAAAGCGGTGATTATGGTTATTGCGAAGTCACAGGTGAACCGATCTCGCTGCAACGCCTGGAAGCCCGGCCGATCGCGACGATGACGCTGGAGGCGCAGGAGCGGCATGAGCGGGACGAGAAGGTGACGAAGGAAGAGTGACGCGCAGCGCCGCGCGCGCCTGGCGAAGCCAAGCGCGCCGACAGGCGCACGCGCCGCCGGCGGGGCGGCGGCATCTTCCCCCGCCGAACCCGTCCGACGTCGGCACGGGCTTTGCCCGTGCTTTTTTTCTTTCTGACTTCTTCCGCATCGTCACCCACCACCCCTCTCCCGGTTCGGCGAAGGTGCCGAGTCCGACCTCTCCCACAAGGGGAGAGGTTTTAGAAAAGGGGCAGGGGCAAAGCCCATGCTGGCGTCGGACGGGTTCGGCGGGTGAAGACCCCGCCGCCCCGCCGGCCGAGCTTGCGCGAGTCCGCGCTCAGCTACGCTGATCGCCGGCCGCGCGGCGCTACGCGCTGCGCGTCATCTCCTCCTTGACCTTCAGCTTCTCTCGCTTCAACCGCGCCAGCCGGACCTGATCGGGCAGCGGCCGGCGCGTTTCGGCGGCGACCGACGCGTCGAGCGCGGCGTGGCGGGCGGTGAGGCTGTTGAGATGGGCACTGGCCATCGGTGTCTCCCTGAAAAGGTCCGGTTGCCCGGACGTTTCGATCATGTCCGGCTACCCGGACATTTTCATCATGTCCGGCTACCCGGACGGTGGGATCATGAAGTCAATCACACTTGCCAGCGCTTGTCCAAATCTGCTTTTGCATCCCGCGCCATCACCGGGGCAGGCCGGTATCTGGTTGCGTTGGCAGGGGCCTTGCCCCCAGATATAGCGGCGGCGAATCTGGGAGCCGCTGGCCGGCCCTGGCGCGACTCGGGGCAGACGAAAGGGACGACAGCGTGGAGGAGGCGGAGATCAGGGCGCGGATCGAGATCGCCCGGCGCGATCATCGTGATCTTGATACCGCCATCGAAGCGCTGCGCCTGATGCCCAACCCCGACATGATCCAGTTGCAGCGCTTCAAGAAGCGCAAACTGCGCCTGCGCGACGAAATCGCCGTGCTGGAAGACATGCTGATTCCCGACATCATTGCCTGACCGTTTCGCACCACCCGGCGCCATGCTATGGGGGCGGCCGATTGAGGACCCGATGATCGCGCCGCTGCGTTTCGCCGCTTTGCTGCTTGTCACTGCCACCGCCGCCTGTGTCGGGCCGCGGGTCGCTGATGCCGGCGCGGCGCATGGCTGTTACGAGGCGGCCCGCATTGGTGCCGCCAGCCCTGCTGCCCTGAACTTGTGTGACCGCGCACTGGCCCGTTCCGGCCTAGCCGTCGCCGACCGGGCCGCCACGCTGGTCAATCGCGGCATCCTCCATCTGCGTATCGGTGACCTGAAGGCCGCCCTCGGCGATTATGACGCGGCGATCATCGCCCGCCCCGACAGCGCCGACGCCTGGGTCAACAAGGGCGTTGTGCTCATTGAAATCGGCGGTCGCGATGCCGAGGCGGTGACGGTGCTCAGCGAGGGCATCGCGCGCAACCCGGCACGGCCGGAAATCGCCTATTATCACCGCGCGATCGCCTATGAGGCACTGGGCCGCGCCCGCGAAGCCTTTGAAGATTACAGCCGCGCCGCGCAACTGGCGCCGCAATGGGCCGAGCCGGCCGAACAATTGCAGCGCTTCCAGACAGTGCGGCGCAAGACGCTGACGGCGTGACGTGAGCTACTCCCTCCCCGCAAGGGGTAGGGAGTTGCGTTCAACCCGAAAGCCCCCCCTCTACGGTGCCCCCACCAGCCGCACATCGGCGATTTCCAGGTGGAACGGCCCCGCCGGCTGTGTCGCCGTGATCAGCAACAGGGTCGCCGCCGCGGGATCGAACCCCGCCAGATCGGCAAAGTTCACCGTCACTTCGGCCCATTCGGCGCCAACGCTGATCGGCCGCGTCGATGGCCGCGGGCCGCCCTTGGTCGAAAAGCCCATCACCGCAAAACCCTTGCCGGTGCCGCGCGCCCAGAAACGGATGGCGGTCGCGGCCGACAGATTGCCGGGCTGAAACGGCTGCGCGCCGGGGTTGAAGGCGACCCCGGCCCAGGGCGCGATGAAATCGCCCTTGATGACACCGTCCAGCGCCAGTGCCTGCTGGCCCTTGGGGGCGGTGCCGCCGGCCGCCAGTGCCACCACTGACGTGCCGCCGGCGATACTGTCGGTCGAAACCTGCCAGCCGGCGCCAAGCGGCCCGGTCAGACTGGGCTGGCCGCTGACAAGGCCAAAGCCGCCGATGCGGCCCCCGGCGGGCAGGGCCAACGGCGGCGGCCCCTTGACGCTGGCGGCGGCGATGAGCGCGGTGCGGCGGGCATCACGCAGCGAATTGGCCGATTGGCCATCCTTCCAGATTTCGGCGATATCATGAACGGCGGCAAGGTTGGTCAGCGGGTCGCCATTGACCATCAACAGATCGGCCTTCAGCCCCCGGGCGATGCGGCCGCGATCGGCGAGGCGAAAGGCCCGCGCCGGGGCGGCGGTGGCGGCGGTCAGCGCGGCCGCCGGCGAGAGCCCGGCCTTCGCCAGCAGGTCGATCTCGTGATGCAGGCTGAGGCCCCACCAGGTGCCGGGGTTGCCGGCATCGGTGCCGGCGAGGATCGGCACGCCGGCGCGGGCCAGCGCGCTGATATTGCCGGCTTCGATGGCATCCAGCTTGGCGGCGCGGTCCTTGCCAAAGGCCTCCTTGAGCGATGTGATGGCCGGCGCCGGCAACAGCCCGGCAAGCGCCGGGACATCAAGCAGCGGCGCCGCCCCGGCCCGGCCGGCAAAGCCTTCGAACACCGTATAAGTCGGGATGACGAAGATGTGGTGCGCCCGGGCCAGCGCCGCAAAGCCCGTGCCGCCATCCTGATCGATGAACAGATGCGCCAGGCCATCGGCGCCGGCATTGACCGATTCGGTGGCGGTGGCGAGGCTTTGCACATGGACGACGGCCAGCTTGCCGCGCTTGTGCGCAGCGGTGACGATGGCCGTGATGGTGGCGGCATCCAGCGTCGGGATCTTGCGGCCGACGGTGGTGCCGGGTTCATCGATGATCTTGATGAAGTCCGACCCTTCGGCGATCCGCGCCGCGACAAAGGCATCGGCCTCGGCGGGCGCTGTCAGCGTCGGGATATCAAAGCCATATTCGGTGCCATGGCCCTTGGGCACGGTGGCGAGGATGCCCGAGGTGAAGATATCGGCCATCGCCGGATTGCTGTGCGCCGCCATTTTGGCGCGCACCGCGGCGGTGGATTGCGGTGCGCTGAACATGTCGAGCTGGGTGGTGACGCCGAACAGCAGCGCATCATCCTGGCCGCCAAAGGCATGGACATGGGCATCAATGAGTCCCGGCAGCAGCGTCTTGCCAGTGCCATCGACGCTGCGCATCGTCGCCGTCACTTTGCCGCGATAATTTGTGTCGGCGATGATGCCGCCGCGGATCAGCACATCATGGCGACCCAGCGCGCGGTCACCATCGAAGACAGCGACGTTGCGGATCAGGGTTTCTGCCGGCGGCGGCGGTGGCACCTGCGCCGTGGTGGCGCTGGCCAGCAAGGCAGCAATCATGGCGGCGGCGGTGCGCCGGGCGTGTCGAACGGATGGCAAAGTCATGGCGCGTTGGTCCCCCATCGCTGCAAAATTGCCATATCCGTGTTACAACTACAATACGGGCCGATCCTCGCCGCGTTCTCCTGGCGCGGGTGCCAGCCCATAGGGCGCCACAAGCTTCCAGACATGATCCGGCACCATCGCCTTCATTCGCGCCGGCTTTTCCCGGCGCAGGTGAATGATCGATTCCACCGCCTTCATTTCAACGCGGGCGCGGGCGAATTCCAGCCCCTTGGGGCCAACGCGCGGCATCAGCCAGCCAATGATGGGCCGCAACCATTGCGGCATCCGGCGCAGCGGCAGCCCACCGGCGGCGCGTTCGGTGTTGGCGAGGAAACCCTTCACCGGCCCGGCGCGCTTGCCGCTGTCAGCGGGCGCGGCGGTGCGCAGTTCGTCGCCGAGCAGCGCGATGAGTTCGGCACCGCGGTCATTGCGGACGATCAGCCATTGTTCGCCGCTGCCGCCCATATAGCCGATAGTGATGTCGGCGAGCGTATTGGTGTAATCGACGCAGGTCCGGCAGGTCAGCGGGAAGAAATCCGGGCGCAAATTGGACAGCGGCAGCATCAGGAAGGGCACGGCCTTTTTGCGGCCGTCGCTGAACCGCAGTTCGACATGATAATCGGCGCGAAATTCCAGATAGGTGATGGTTTCGGGTGCGTCCGACAGCAACCCCAGGAATTCATGGAAATTTTCGGTCGTCGTATTGTCCGAACACGGCGTGCCGATGACATAGATTTTGTCGAAGCCGAGCTTTGCCTCCAACGCGCGCAGGGCATGGACCTGGCAGGGGATACCGATGATGGCGACCCGCTTGTGGCCGGCAGCACGGGCGGGTTCGAGCAAGGCGAGCAGCGGCGCATAGCCCATGCGCATGCCGCGCACCTGCGCCATGCCTTCGATGCGGGTCACGATCACCGGCACCGGCTTCCAGGCGTCATCGGCGGCCGGCGCCATCGTCAGCACGGCGTCGACAGCATCGGCCTCCAGCAGCTTTTCGGCAAGGCGCGTGGTGATGCCGGTCCATTGCGCGCCCTTGATCGGCGCCTTCAGCGAGGCGCGATACAGGGCGCGGAACGGGCCGAAAAACGCTTCGTCGGGTTTGGCCGGGTCGCGGCTGCGGCCATGGATGCGCGCCTCAAGCGCCGGATAATCGGGATTGATGAACTGGCAGGCGGTGCCGCAATCGGCCGGCGTGCTGCTGCGCGAAATCCCGCAATCGGTGCACAGGCTGCGCGGCACGGCGGCGGCGAGCGGCGGCGACCAGACGGGAGCGGCAGGATCGGGATTTTGCGGGAAATTCGTCACGGGAGTGTTGTGGCGGATCGTCCCCAACGGATCAAACCAAAACCGGCCGGAGCGCGAGGCTCCGGCCGGTTGATCAGCGCAGCGACCTGGACTGGAGGGGGGGTGACCAGGGCGCTGTCGCAAAGCGTGAAAGGCGGTAATCAGGCGCTGACGATGGTATCCATCGTGCGGCGGCGGTTGGCGAGGACGACCATCAGCAGGCCGATCGACAGCATCATGAAGGTCGCGGCATCCGGGGTGCCATGGCCGGCACCCAGCGACAGGCTCGATTCGAATGGCGCCAGCGCCAGGGCGGGGGCGGCGAAACCAGCGAGCGCCAAAGCGACGATGGCGAAAAGGCGGCGGGTGGCGGAAATCGTGGTCATGGCGGCTTCCTGTTATCTGATCGGGTGCGCCGAAGCGCTTGCCAAGAACCATGCAAAGCCCGTGCCAAGTGAAAAACCGCGGTTTTGGGGCAGTTGCGGCCCAAATCGCCGCGCAAATTGCGATTAGGGTCAA
>JANYCM010000153.1 GCA_025360285.1 Sphingomonadales bacterium | reverse complement strand
CCGGCTGGGCGCCGAAGCTGCCGATCGCGCCGGCCCCGACCAGCATGTAGAAGATGGTGCAGATCACCAGGCTGCCGATCAGGCCGATCGGCACGTTGCGCTGCGGATCCTTGGTTTCCTCCGCGGCTGTCGAAACCGCATCAAAGCCGACAAAGGCGAAGAAGATGATCGACGCCGCGCTGACGATACCGCCAGCGCCCAAAGGCGCGAACGGGATGAAATTCTTGGCCTGGATCGCCGGCACGCTCAGCGCGATAAAGGCGGCCAGCGCCAGCACCTTGACGACAACCAGCACGGCGTTGACAGAGGCGCTTTCCTTGGTGCCGATCACCAGCAGCGCGGTGACCGCCATGGCGATGACCACCGCCGGCAAATTGATCAGGCCGCCGGTATCCAGCGCCGTCTGCAATTCGGGCGTCATCGGATAGAACAGCAAGGTCATGCGGGCGATGATGCCATCGCCATTGGCGATGACGGCCGGCACATGGATATGCGCCAGATTTTCCAGCACGCCGACAGCATAGCCCGACCAGCCCACCGCCACAGCACTGGCCGCGACAGCATATTCCAGCACCAGCGCCCAACCGACGATCCAGGCGAGGATTTCGCCGAACGTGGCGTAGCTGTAGGTATAGGCTGACCCGGCGACGGGCACCATGGCGGCGAGTTCGGCATAACACAGCGCCGCCAGCCCGCAGACCAGCGCCGACAGTACGAAACTGACCAGCATGCCCGGCCCGGCGACCTGCGCCGCTTCGGCCGTCAGCACGAAAATGCCGGTGCCGATGATGCCGCCGATGCCGAGCATGGTAAGCTGAAACGCACCCAGACTGCGGTGCAGCGACTTCTTTTCCGCCGTCGCCAGAATTGAATCGAGCGACTTGATGCGCCAGTTAGCCAAGAAATTTCCCCTCGTTGGCACACGCGGGCATGTCGCCCTGTCGCGGCCGGTCCATGGGGCGGCATAGGGGCCGAAGTTTTATTGTTGGTCAAGTTTTGATGTGCCGCGTTGCGACAGAATGTTGCGTTCAGAATATCACATTTTTACTGCGTTGTTAGTTTCAATCACAAAATCACTGGCCAGCAGGCCCCGCATCGCGTATCGCCGCGCCATGGTCGCCATCCCCACCCCTGCCGAAGCGGCCGTCCTTGCCGGGCTTGATGGCATGCGACCGGTAATGCTGGCCAACACCCTGGCCTGGGCGGCGATCAACAGCGGCAGCCGCAACCTGGCCGGCCTTGGCGTGATGGCCGAAACGCTGGCGGCGGCATTCGCGCGGCTGGGCGGCACGGCGGCGCTGGTCGATCCGGCGCCGGTTACCGCCATCGATGCGCAGGGCCGCGAAACCAGCCTCGCCCATGGCCGCAACCTCCACATCATCTGCCGCCCCGAGGCGCCGGTGCGCGTACTGCTGACGGGGCATATGGACACGGTGTTCGCCGCCGATCATCCGTTCCAGACGTGCCACTGGATCGATGCCGACACGCTGAACGGCCCCGGCACCGCCGACATGAAGGGCGGTATCGCCGTCATGCTGGCGGCGCTGACGGCGTTCGAGGCGTCACCCTTTGCCGCCTCGCTTGGCTGGGAGGTGATCATCAACAGTGATGAGGAAGTATCGTCGCCCGGCTCCACGCCGCTGCTCACCGCCGCCGCCCACCGCTGTCACCTTGGCCTTACCTATGAACCGGCGCTGCCCGATGGCACTTTGGCGGGCGCGCGCAAGGGATCGGGCAATTTCTCGGCCGCCATTACCGGCCGCGCCGCCCATGCCGGCCGCGAACCCGAAAACGGCCGCAACGCCATCCTCGCTGCCGCCGATCTGGCGCTGCGGCTGAAGGCGCTGACGGCTGAGGATCTGAGCGTCAACCCGGCGAAGATCGATGGCGGTGGGCCGAACAATATCGTCCCCGATAGCGCCGTACTGCGCTGGAACATGCGGCCATCGACGCCCGCCGCCCAGGCCCGCGCCGAGGCCGCCATCGCCGCGCTGGTCGCTGCCGTCGCCGCCGCGCATGACGTCACCATCCACGTCCATGGCAGCTTCGCCCGGCCGCCCAAGCCGCTTGATGCCCATCAACTGCGGCTGTTCCACCTGGTGCGCGATTGCGGGGCCGCGCTTGGCCTGCCCATCGGCTGGCGCGACACCGGCGGCGTGTGCGATGGCAATAACCTGGCCGCCACCGGGCTGGCGGTCGTCGATACGCTGGGGCCACGCGGCGGCGCCATCCATTCGGCGGAGGAATTTCTCTGCGCCGATTCGCTGGAGGAGCGCGCCAAGCTGTCAGCACTGCTCCTGATGCGCGTCGCCCAAACGGGATGGGCGCGGTGAGCTGGCGGGTGCGCGCCGCCTCGGGCGCCGATGTGGATACGCTGCTCGATCTCGCCGCGATGACCGGCGGCGGCTTCACCAATCTGCCGCAGGACCGCGGTGCGCTCGCCGAGCGGCTGGCCTGGTCCGACGCCAGCTTCGCCCGCGCCGAGGCGGCGCCGGAAAACGAGCTTTACATCCTGCTGCTCGAACAAGCCTCGACCAAACGCATCGGCGGCTGCGGCATGGTGTTCAGCCGCATCGGCGTCGAATGGCCCTTTTACAGCTACAAGCTCGGCACGCTCAGCCAATCGAGCCGCGAACTCGGCCGCAGCTTTGCCCTGCAATTCCTCAGCCTGACCACCGACCATGACGGCGCCAGCGAAGTCGGTGGCCTGTTCCTGCATCCGGACCTGCGCACCGGTGGCCTCGGCCGCCTGCTGGCACGCTCGCGCTATCTGTTCATCGCCCAGCACCGGGCGCGCTTCGGCGACAAATTGCTGGCGGAACTGCGCGGCGTCATCGATGACGCCGGCCATTCGCCATTCTGGGACGCGCTGGGCGCCAAATTCTTCGGCATGAGCTTTCCCGAGGCCGATGGCTTCAACGCCATCCATGGCAATCAATTCATCGCCGATCTGATGCCCAAACACCCGATCTATACCGCGCTGCTGCCCGATGCGGCGCGCGCTGCCATCGGCCAGCCGCACCCCAAGGGCCATGCCGCGCTGGCGATGCTGGAGGCGGAGGGATTCGCCTATGACAATTATGTCGATATCTTCGACGGCGGCCCGACGGTGACAGCGCGCACCGACCAGGTGCGCAGCATCCGCGAGTCGCAGCTTAGCACCATCGAACGGCTCAGCCCGTGCGAGGCCGGCTGCCAGCGCGCGCTGATCGCCCGCGGCGCGCTGACCGGATTTGAAGCGTGGATCGGCCATGTCGGCGATGACGGCACCAGCATCCCGCACGGCGAAGCCGCCGCCATCGGCATCGGCGTGGGAGAGATGATCCGTCATGTCGCATTCTGAACTCATCTCGACCGACCCCTGCACCGGCGCGGTGATCTGGACCGGGGCACGTGGCGATGTAGCCGCCGCCGTCGCCGCCGCGCGCGCCGCTGCGCCGGGCTGGGCACTGGCGCCGCTGGATGACCGCATCGCCGTCGTCCGCGCCTTCAAGGCGGTGGTGCTGGACCGCGCCGACGCCTTCGCCCGCCTGATCGCCCGCGAAACCGGCAAGCCGTTGTGGGAAACCAGAACCGAAGTCGCCAGCGTTGCCGCCAAGGTCGATATCTCGATCGCCGCCCAGGCCGAACGCGCCGGATCGCGGTCAGGCGAGGTCGGCGGCGTGCGCCAGGTGTTGCGCCACAAGCCGCACGGGGTTCTGGCCGTCCTCGGCCCGTATAATTTCCCGGCGCATCTGCCCAATGGCCATATCGTTCCGGCGCTGCTGGCCGGCAACACCATCGTCTTCAAGCCATCGGAACAGACCCCGGCGGTCGCCGATTTCATGGGTGAATGCTGGGCCGCCGCGGGCCTGCCGGCCGGGGTGCTGACCATTGTCCATGGCGGCGGTGACACCGGCCGGGCGCTGGCGGCAGCGGACATCGATGGCCTGTTGTTCACCGGTTCGGCCGGCGTGGGGGCAGCACTGGCGCGGCAGTTCGCCACTACGCCCGGCAAGATCCTGGCGCTGGAAATGGGCGGCAATAATCCGCTGATCGTCTGGGATGTGGCGCCCGAAGCGCTGGATGCCGCTGCCGCGCTGATCGTCCAATCGGCGTATCTCAGCGCCGGCCAGCGCTGCACCTGTGCCCGCCGGCTGATCGTCCGCGATGGCGCACACGGCCCGCTGCTCGATCGCATCACGGCGCTGATCGACCGGATCATTATCGGTGCGCCGTTCGACGACCCCCAGCCGTTCATGGGTCCGGTGATTGCCAACGCGGCGGCCGATGGTCTCGTCGCCGGCGCGGCAGCAATGGCGGCGCAGGGTGCGCGCATCATCCGGCCGCTGGCCCGCCCGCGGCCTGACCGGCCCTTCCTGGCGCCGGCGCTGTATGATGTGACCGGCTTTTCAGGGCTTCCCGACAGCGAATTGTTCGGGCCGTTCCTGCAACTGATCCGCGTGCCCGATTGGGACGCCGCCATCGCCGCCGCCAATGCCACCAATTTCGGCCTCAGCGCCGGCCTCATCGGCGGCGATGCGGCGCAGTATGACCGTTTCTGGGCCGCCAGCCGCGCCGGCGTCGTCAACTGGAACCGGCCGACCAATGGTGCCGCGTCCAACGCGCCGTTCGGCGGCATCGGCCTGTCCGGCAACCACCGGCCCAGCGCCTATTATGCCGCCGATTACAGCGCCTGGCCGGTGGCGAGCCTGGAGGCTGATGCGCCGGAAGGCGGGATTGCTGTGGGGCTTGTCGCATGATCCGCGAAATCAACTTCGACGGCCTCATCGGCCCCACCCACAACTATGCCGCGCTCAGCTTCGGCAACCTCGCCAGCGCCTCGAACGCCGGCGCGATAAGCCGGCCGCGTGACGCCGCGCTGCAAGGGCTGGCCAAGATGCGCTTCGCCATGGGCCTCGGCCTCACCCAGGGCTTTCTGTTGCCGCTCGAACGCCCGAACTCCGCCTGGCTGCGGCAATTGGGTTTCGCCGGCACCGACGCCCAGGTCTGCGCCGCCGCCCATGGTGCCGATCCGCGGCTTTTCGCCCAGGCCTGTTCGGCCTCATCGATGTGGACCGCCAATGCCGGGACCGTGTCCCCCGCCGCCGATTGCACCGATGGCCGCACCCATATCAGCACCGCCAATTTGTCGCGGATGACCCACCGCAGTATCGAACATCCCGAAACCGAAGCGCAGTTGCGGCTGGCCTTCGCGCATCCGGCGTTCGCCGTCCATGCCGCCGTGCCGGCCACCTTTGGCGATGAAGGCGCGGCCAACCATATGCGGCTGACCACGCACCATGGCGAGCCGGGTGTCGAGGTGTTCGTCTATGGCGAGGAAGGCGGCAAATTCCCGGCCCGCCAGAACTGCCGCGCGTCGGAAGCCGTCGCCCGCCGCCACGGCCTTGACCCGGCGCGCACGCTGTTCGTCGCGCAAAGCCCGGCCGCCATCGATGCCGGCGCCTTTCACAATGATGTCGTCGCCGTCGCCAATGAACGGGTGCTGTTTGCTCATGAACACGCCTTTGCCGATCCGGCGGCGCTGAAGGCCGATCTCGCCCGGTTGCTGCCCGAAGCCATCATCATTGAAGTGCCAGCCAGCGCCGTCAGCCTCGCCGATGCCATCCGTTCCTATCTGTTTAATTCGCAACTCGTCACCGTTGCGGGCGGCAGCATGGCGCTGATCCTGCCGCAGGAAGCCCATGATTGTGCCCCGGTGAAGGCGTATCTCGACACGCTGGTGGCCGGCAACGGCCCCATCCGCGCCGTGCATTATGTTCAGGTGCGCGAATCGATGCGCAACGGCGGCGGCCCCGCCTGCCTGCGCCTGCGCGTCGTCGCCGATCCGGCCACGGTGGACCCGCGTTTCCTGCTTGATGCCGCCAAGGCCGACCGGCTGGAAGCGCTGATTGCCGCGCATTGGCCCGAAAGCATCGGACCCGCCGACCTCGGCAACCCGGCTTTATGGGACCAGGCCTGCGCGGCGCGGCGGGCATTGCTGGCGGCATTGGAGATTTAGGCACGGTGGCGAATTCTTGATTCGTCATACTGGCGAACGCCAGTATGACGTTGCGCTTGAAGCAAGGCGAAAAACCGGGCTGGCGACGCGATACTGCGCGCCCCGGCGTGACTCCCCGCCACCACAATGCCACACCACAGCGGTGGATTTCAGCCTGCCTCTCGTCCCTGTTCCCGCCGATCTGGCGGCGCTGCTGCCGGCCGGGCTGCCGCCGGCGCTCACCACGGCCGCCGCCACCGCCTGGGCGCAGGCACCGTTCCTGAAAGGGCTGCTGCGGCGGCGGCCGGCGCTGCTTGAAACGCTCGCTGGCACC
>JANYCM010000146.1 GCA_025360285.1 Sphingomonadales bacterium | reverse complement strand
TCGGCTGGGTCGCGGTGGGCATCGGCGTGGTGCTGTTACTGATGTCCCCGCTGCTCAAGCGCTGGATGCACGGAGTCAAATGATGCGGCGTTCGGTTCTTTTCGCGCTTCTCGGGTTGTCGGCATGCGCCACGGCGCCCAAGCCGCCGCCGCCGGCCATCGCCAACAGCAAGCCGCCGGAAGTGGTGGCGATCCCGCTCGATCCCTATCCCTCGACCTATCGTGCCTATCCGGGGGTCACGACGGTCATCCGCAACGCCGTCATTTACGATGGCACCGGGCGCAAGCTGGCACCGGGGGCGGTGCGGCTGGAAAATGGCGTTGTCGCCGAAATCGGCGCGACTGTGGCGGTGCCGGCCGGGGCGACGGTGATCGATGCGCAAGGCAAATATGTAACGCCCGGGGTCATCGATATCCACAGCCATCTCGGCGATTATCCCAGCCCGGCGGTAGAGGCCAACAGCGACGGCAATGAAGCCACCAGCCCGGCGCGGCCGGAAGTCTGGGCGGAACATTCGATCTGGCCGCAGGATGCCGGCTTTGCCAGGGCGCTGGCCGGCGGTGTGACGACCATGCATGTACTGCCCGGTTCGGCGAACCTGTTCGGTGGCCGCGGTGTTACCCTGAAGAACGTTTATGGCCGCACGGCGCAGGACATGAAGTTTCCAGGGGCGGCCTATAGTTTGAAGATGGCCTGCGGGGAAAACCCCAAGCGGGTCTATGGCAGCAAGGGCCAGATGCCGCAGACCCGCATGGGCAATATCGCCTATGCCCGGCAGGTCTGGTCCGATGCGGTCGAATACAAGCGCCGCTGGGATGATTATACCAAGCGCGCCAGGCTGGGCACCGCCAAGCCGACCGATGCGCCGCGCCGCGACCTGGCCAAGGACACGCTGATGGGCGTGCTGAATGGCGAGATCCTGGTCGAAAACCACTGCTACCGCGCCGATGAAATGGCCAATGTCATCGCGATGAGCCATGAATTCGGTTACAAGGTGACGGCGTTCCACCATGCCGTCGAAAGCTACAAGATCGCCGATCTGTTGAAGGCCGAGGGCATTTGCAGCGCGATGTGGGCCGATTGGTATGGCTTCAAGATGGAAAGCTATGACGGCATCCGCGAAAATATCGCGCTGGTCGATCGTGCCGGCGCCTGCGCCATTGTCCATTCCGATGATCCCAACGGCATCCAGCGGCTGAACCAGGAAGCCGCCAAGGCGATGGCGGCCGGCAACCGCATGGGGATGGGCATCACGCCCGAACATGCCTGGACCTGGCTGTCGCTGAATCCGGCCAAGGGGCTGGGCATCGACAAACGCACCGGCAGCCTGGAAGTCGGCAAGATGGCCGATGTCGTGCTGTGGAACGCCAATCCGTTCTCGGTTTATGCGCGGCCCGAACGCGTCTGGATCGATGGTGCGCTGATCTATGATTGGGCCGACCCGAACCGCCGCCCGGTGGCGGATTTCGAGCTTGGCCAGCCCGGTGCGGGAGATCCGAAGTGAAGCGCGTCTTTCTGCTCGCGGCGGCGCTGGTCGCGGCGCCGGTTACCGCCGCCACAATTGCCATCACCGGCGGCACCGTCGCCACGGCGGTGGGTGATAACGTGATCGAAAACGGCACCGTCATCATGCGCGATGGCCGCATCACCGCGGTCGGCAAGGATATCGCCGTGCCGGCCGGGGCGACCGTCATCGATGCGCGCGGCAAATATGTGACACCGGGGCTGATCACCGCCATGTCCACCCTGGCGATCAGCGAAGTCGATGCCGTCAATTCGACCAATGATATCAGTGCCCGGGGCACGCCGTTTTCGGCGGCGCTTGATGTCTCGACGGCGATCAACCCGCGCGCCACGCCGATCGCCATCAACCGGCTGGGCGGCGTCACCCGCGCCGTGACGGGCCCGGAAATCGGCAGCGAGATCTTCGGCGGGCAGGGCGCGATCATCAGCCTGGCCGATGCGGGCGACATTCTGATGCGGCCGCGCGTCTTTCAACTGATCGAACTGGGCGAGGATGGCGCCCGTGCTGCCGGCGGCTCGCGGCCGGCGGCCTGGCTCAATTTACGCAATGGCTTTGCCGAGGCGCAGCGCTATGCTCGCAACCCGGCGGCGTTCGAATCGGGGCGGGATCGCGATTCGCTGATCAAGGCGCTGGATGCGGCGGCGCTGGTGGCGGTTGTCGAGGGGCGCGAGGCGGCCGTCGTCCATGTCGAACGTGCCAGTGATATCGTCGAAGTGCTCAAGTTGCGCAGCGATTTTCCGAAATTGCGGTTGATTCTGGTCGGCGCCCGCGAAGGCTGGCTGGTCGCCGACAAGATCGCCGCCGCCAAGGTACCGGTGATCACCCTGCCGCTGCATGATCTGCCCGATCAGTTCGAAACCCTGGCCTCCACCCGCTCCAATGTCGGGCGGTTGATGGCGGCGGGCGTCATCGTCGGCCTGGGGGTCTTCAATGGCGATTCGGGGGCGCAGCCGCGCAACCTGCCCTATTTCGCCGGCAATGCTGTCGCCCAGGCGGCGGTGCCCGGCGGAGTCGGGCTGACACGCGGCCAGGCGCTGGCGACGATCACCCGTAACCCCGCGCAGATTTTCGGGCTGGGCGATCTTGGCACGCTGGAAGTCGGCAAGCGCGGCGATGTGGTGGTGTGGGACGGCGATCCGCTGGAACTGACGTCGGCCCCCGTCGCCGTGCTGATCGATGGCGTGGCCCAGCCGATGACGTCGCGCCAGACCCTGCTGCGCGATCGCTACAAGGACGGCAAGCCGACCGATATGCCGCTGCAGTACCGGCCATGAGCGATCTTGGCCTGCTGATCATCGCGGTGTCGCTGTTTGTCGGCGGCCATGAACTACTGTCGCATCCGCTCCGCGCGCCGGTGATCCGGCTGGTCGGGCCCAAGTTGTTCACCCTGGTTTATGCGGTGGTGGCCTTTGGCGCACTGGGCTGGGCCGGGCAATTGTGGAAGGCGATTCCGCCCGACCAGCTCTGGATGGCGCCGCAATGGCTGCGCTGGCTGGCCGTAGCGGCGATGCTGTTCGCCGCGATCCTGTTCATCGGGTCGGTAACCGCGCCCAATCCGGCGCTGATGGGCATGCCATCGGCCGGCACATCCGGGCCGCGCGGCGTGCAGCGCATCACCCGCCACCCGATGATGTGGAGCTTTGCCATCTGGGCGATCGTCCATATCGCCGTGTCGGCCGACAGCCGCACGATCGTGCTGGCCAGCGGCATCCTTACGCTCGCGCTGTTCGGTGCCGCGATGCAGGATGGCAAGAAACGCGCCGGCGATCCTGCCTATGGCGCCCACATGGCCGCCACCGGCTTTGTGCCCTTCGGCGCACAGTTCCGCGGCCGCGCCGCCTGGACCACGGCATCGCCGGGGCTGGTGGCGGGCATCGGGGGCCTGCTGCTGTGGGCCGTGCTGCTGTGGGGCCATCCGCTCGTCATCGGGCTTTCGCCGTTACCACAGGGGTAGATCATGGAATTCGCGGGCAAGACGGTCTGGATCACCGGGGCCTCGTCGGGCATCGGCCGCGGGCTGGCACTGGCGCTGGCAGCGGAAGGCGCGCGGCTGATCCTGTCAGGGCGCAACGAAGCAGCGCTCGCCGAGGTGGCGGTGGCCTGCCCTGGATCGGCCATTCTCGCCTTTGATGCGACCGACCTGGAGGCGCTGCCTGCGATCGTGGCGCGCGCCGAGGCGGTGACCGGGCAGATCGACCTGCTCGTCAACAATGCCGGCATCGGTGCGCGTGGGCTGGCCCGTGATGTCCAGTTCGAAGTCTATCAGAAAATCATGGAGGTCGATTTCTTCGCGCCCCTGCGACTGACCCAGCTTGTCCTGCCGGCCATGCGGGCGCGGGGTTCGGGGCATATTGCGGCGGTGTCCAGCCTGTCGGGCAAGTTCGGCAATCCGGGTGCCACCGCTTATTGCGCCGCCAAATTCGCGCTCACCGGATTTTTCGATGCGTTGCGCAGCGAAGTTGCGCACGAAGGCATTAACATCACCGTTATTACGCCGGGGTTCGTCAAGACCGCGATCGCTACGACATCGCTTGGCCCCGATGGCAAGGCGCACGGCGCGCCCAATGCGGCCGTCGATCGCGGCATCGATACTGATGAGGCGGCGCAGCAGATCATTGCCGGCTTCAAGGCGGGCCAGCGCGAAATCCCGGTCGGCCGTGGCCCCGAAATGGCCATTCTCGATATGCTGAAAGCCAGTCCGGACCAGGTGTTCGACCTGATGGCCGGGATGGGCGCGCAAATGGCAAAGGGCGGTTGACGATGGAATTTGCCGGCAAGACGGTATGGATCACCGGGGCTTCGTCGGGCATTGGCGAGGGGCTGGCGCTGGCCTTTGCCCGGGCCGGGGCGCGGCTGGTGCTGTCTGGCCGGCGCACCGATGCGTTGCAGGATGTTGCTGGCCGTTGCCAGGCGTCAACCCTCGTTCTGCCGTTTGAAACCACCGACCTTGCCGTGCTGCCGCAAGTTGTGGCCGAAGCCGAGGCCAAGACCGGCGGTATCGACATTCTGGTCAACAATGCCGGCATTTCGCAGCGCAGTCTGGCGCTGGATACTGATTTCGAGGTTTACCGCCGCATCATGGAAGTGGATTTCTTCGCGCCGCTGCGGCTGACGCAATTGCTGCTGCCGGCGATGGTGCGGCGCGGCCATGGCGCCATCGTCAACAATGCCTCGGTTGCCGGCAAGGTGGGGTCGCCGCTGCGCACGGCCTATTGCGCCGCCAAACATGCCATGGTCGGCTGGTCGGACGCGCTGCGCGCCGAAACGGCGCAATATGGCATCACCGTTCATGTCGTGACGCCGGGCTTTGTCGCCACATCGATCGCTGCCAATGCCCTGAAGGGTGATGGCAGCGTCAATGGCCCCAATGACGACCCGGTCAACGCCGGAATCAGCATCGATGAAGCCGCCGGCCAGATTATGGACGCCCTGGCCAGTGATACGCCGGAAATCCCGGTCGGCCGGCCCGGCGCGCCCGAAATGCAGTTGCTCGATCTCATGCGCAGCGACCCGCCACAATTGTTCCGGATGATGGCGAGCCTGGCGCCCAAGGTGGCGCGGGGATGACCGGCATGGCGCATCGGCGGATCACTGGCCGCATCCGCTATACCTCCAAAAAGCCTGAGCGATTCGATCAGGAGCGCGGCCGCGAGGATTTCGCCTTCACCCGGCACACCAGCGGCGCCGTTACGATTCGCGCCCATTGCGAGATCGAGGAACCGGCGCCGACGGTGATGCGCGACATTCTCTATTCGCTCGATGCCGCCGGAAAGCCGATGGATTGTCATGTGCGGCTCAGCCTGGATGACCAATTTCTCGGCTCGGGCTGGATTCGCTTCGATCATCAGGCCGGCATCGCCGAATGCGAAAGCTTTGGCCCGACGATCGGCCGGCTGTCGCAGCGCCTGGCGATTCCCGATGCCATGGTGGGGTTCGGCACCCACCCGATCGTCGGCGATGGCTATCTGACGCGCTGCATGGATACCGGCGCCGGGCCGCATCGCCGCCATATCACCGTGTTGCTGCCGTCGCCCGACCATCGCGGCGCAACGCCGCCGCAACTGGCGCGGGTTGATATCCACCTCGAATATGTCGGCGAAGCTGAAAAGACCGTCGCCGCCGGCACCTTTGCCTGCCGGCATTTCCGCTTTGTCGATGAAGCGGCGATGGGGGGCACCCAGCATCCACCCTATGACATGTGGGTAACCGCCGATGACGATGCGATCTTCGTTTGCGGCGGTGTCGGCGGTTATATGCAGACCTGGTATGAACTCATCGAACTCGACCGCTGAAGACCCTTTGACATTTTTCCCTTGGAAGCCCGGCCATTCACCGCTAGACGGGAAGCAGGTGAGGTGGATCAAGTCCCTCACCCTTCGAAATTGCAGGTCCGGCCACGGCACTCTTCGGGAGTGACCAGAAGCGAAAAGCCGGACTACAGGGTCGAACCTTGCCAGCATCACGGCTAACGCCGTCCGTCGATACGGGGACGCAAAGTTGATCAGGAACAATCAGAACCGGCGACGCCGCGGCGGCAATGGCCCGCGCCCGCAGCAGATGAACGGCGGCGGCAATTACGGCAACCGGCTCGACAATCGCCAGCGCGGCAATGCCAGCCAGTTGCTGGAAAAATATCGAGCCCTGGCGCGTGATGCGCAACAGGCCGGCGACCGGGTGACGGCGGAATATTATCTGCAATATGCCGATCATTATTACCGCGTGCTCGGCGATTATCGTGAACGCCAGCCCGAACAGGGCCGTCAGCGCGGCCGCGAATTTTATGAAGACGACAGCGCCGGCTATGCCAATGGCGATGACGGTGATGGCGATGACGAGGACCAGGATGGCGATCGCGCCGAAGCCCGCGACGATCGTGACGATGGCCGGAATGATCAGCGGGGCGATCCGCGCAATGACGCCCGAAGCGACGATGGTCGCAACAATTGGCGGGATGATCGCGGTGGTAACCGTGACCGCAATGCCCGCGATAATGGCCAGCGCGAGCAACCCCAGCGTGAACAGGGCCAGCGCGAGCAGGGCCAGCGTGACGGTAACCGTGAGCCGCGTCGCGACAGCGAATCCCCGCGTGAGCGCCAGCCCTGGAATGGCAATGGCAACCGCAACGAAGGCAGTCGTAACGACGGTAGCCGCAATGAAGGCGGGCGCAACGACGCCAACCGCAACCCGGATCGCGGCGAACGCCGGGAACGGCCCGAACGGCGTCCGGAACCGGCGCGTGCAGCTTTTGTTGAACCGGCGCCGATCGATGAAGGGCCGATTCCCGGCCTGCCCGGCCCTGCGACCTTGCGGGTGTCGCGCGGCAATGATGATGCGCCGGTTGAACGCGCGCCGCGTGCGCCGCGACGCGAGGCCAGCGTTGCCCCTGTTGTGGTGATGGAAGCGCCTGTCGAAACAGTCCCGCAGGCGGCAAATGACGAGGCCCCTGCGCCGCGCCGCCGCGGCCGGCCGCGCAAGCTGGTTGCCGATGCGCCGGCGGAAGGCTGATTGAGTCGCGGCGGGGGGGGGGATTGCCCACCCGGTCGTTATTTTCCTTATTTTCCTGTTTCGGCCGGTTTTTACAGGTCTTGTCGGCCAAGTCCGGCCGGAGCGTAATCGATTGTATCAATATCAAGGAGCGGCTGAGCCACTCTCATAACCTATCTGGTTTGCGTAGGATAGATGCTCATACCCTGATCCCGAATCAGGCCGTCAATCGTCGCTGTCCCCACTCGCATTGCCGACTTCGGCATCATGGCCGGAGCGATTCGACACAAAAGCCAGGCCCATCAGGGCGCCGGCGAGCAGCAGCGCGATGATGATGCCGCCGCCCATGGCCAGCACGAAATGCAGGTGGAAGGGCACCCCATCGGCGCGCAATTGCCATACCGCCACACCGGCGGTGGCCAGAGCCACCATGGTCATCACCAGCATCAGGCGGCGGAAGCGGCGCCAGTGATCGCCATGGCTGCGTTCGGCGGGTTGGTCGCCTTGGTGCGGGGCAGGGTTCATGCTTTGCCTTCCGGCGCGAATCGCGCGATGATCGCTGCATAGGGCGCAACAGACGCCGGACAGAATCATATTGGGGAGAGAGTGATGATCGGATCGATCCTCACCGGCAAGAAGCCGTTGATTTCGGTAACGGCCGACACCAGTGTCGCCGACATCGCGGCGTTGCTCCACCGGCACCGAATCGGCGCGGTGCTGGTGCTGGACGGCGATGCCATCATCGGCCTGGTGAGCGAGCGCGATATATGCGCCGGGCTGCATACCCATGGTGCCGACATCCTGACGACCAGCGCGGCGGCGATTATGTCGTCGCCGGTGGTGACGGCACCGCCGGCGACGACCCTTGCCGAAGCGATGACCGTGATGACCGACCGCCGCTTTCGCCATCTGCCAGTGGTGGACGGGGCGCGAATCCTTGGCCTGGTATCGATAGGCGATCTGGTGAAGTGCCGGATCGAGGAAGCCGAATCGGAAGCCCAGGCGATGAAGGCCTATATCGCCAGCTGATCCGGGGATGGTTCGGGTGGTGCCGACGGGCAATTCCTACCGGACAAGAGGGTTTTATAGAGGGCGCGGTCAAAAAAACGTCATGCGATGCGAAAAAGGGGTTGCGCCGGCGGAACCCCCCGACTAGATGACCACTCCCGGCCGACGAGCACTTCGGTGTTTCGCCAGCCAGCCAACAGCGGCGGAAGAATTCGCCCCTTTCTTCAAGGGGTTAAGACTTTTGTTGCGGTGCCGGGGCTTTCGATGGACGCCGGATCACCCGGCAAAAATCTGAAAGAAAGTTGTTGACGGGGAATTTCGATCGGCCCATAAGCCGCCCCCGTCGCCGACGACGAACTCAGCCGAGACTCAGGTCTCATGGGATCGCCGCCGACCTCGAAAAATATACACTGGTCAGATCCTGGATATTCCGGGGGACAGGCCAGTGTCGCTCTTTCTCATTGTAGGTTGAATGAAGGGACATGTGGGCGGCGGTCCACCGTCCGGGCAATTTAGGGTCCGGTCACGGTGGTTAAACACGCTGCTTATATGTCCTTACAAACGTTACCACAAAGCACATCGCTCCAGAGCAATCTGGGGCCAAATATGCCAAGTTGAAACGTTGTGCAGACAGATAAGCTCCTAAAACGGGCTGTTTGTTTCGGCGGGTCTTGGCCTGTCGGGGCGATCAGTTCGATCATGAACTTGAGAGTTTGATCCTGGCTCAGAACGAACGCTGGCGGCATGCCTAACACATGCAAGTCGAACGAGACCTTCGGGTCTAGTGGCGCACGGG
>JANYCM010000382.1 GCA_025360285.1 Sphingomonadales bacterium | reverse complement strand
CTGATCGAAAGCCATATCGTTGGTGACACGCATTGGGATGTGGCCAATGCCGGCGCGCTGCCCGGCGTCGCGCCGAAACTGTTCTTCGCGCCGAGCATCATCGCCGCGCGCATCGCCGAATGGGGCGGTGCCGGGTTCGAGGCGCGGCTGGCGGCGGCCTGGGCCGGCTTCATTGCCACCACCGGCTGGTTGCGGGTGGAGACGGTGACCGGGCCGGATGCCGCGGCCGCGGCGTGGCAGGCGGCGGTGGCGGGGCGGATCGATCCGGCGGTGGGGACGATGGTTTCGGTGTGAGGCCGCTTACGCCCTCCCCGCAAGGGGGAGGGGGTGGTTCTCGTCCCCCTAAAGCGCCGCCCGCGCCGCTTCCCAATTGCGGCCATCATAGGCCCTGATCAACGGCCTCACCGCTTCAACCCCGTCCAGCGCCCGCCAGTTGACGCTGTAGCCATCGGGGTGAGATCGCGGCACGTAAAAGCTCTTGATGCCGCAGACCTTGCAGAACAGGTGGCGCGCCGTGCCGCTGCCGAAGCGATAATCGGTCAGCGCTTCGCCGCCGCGCAGCAGGGTGAATTGCTCGCGTGTCGCGATAAGGTGCAAAAAGCCGGTCTTGCTGCACACCGAACAATTGCAATCGAGCAGTTCCGGCGGATCGGCAAACGCCACGCGAAAGCGCACCGCGCCGCAATGGCAGCCACCTTCGGCCGTCATCCCGGTCATTTATGCGCAGCGAGCCACGCCGCCGACTGGCTGGCGGCGAGATCGACAAGATTGCCGAGCACGGCATTCACATCGATCAGGTGCAGGCCCCAGCTTTCGACCACCTTGCCGCCGAACATCACATCGCCGCCGATATGATCGGTGCGCGGGTCGGCGGGATCGGCCTCGGTGCGGATCGCCAGGCGCTGGGCGCCATCGCTGTCCACGCATTCGCCGGTCAGCAGCCCGGGCAGGGCGACGAACGGCGTCGTCACCGTCACGCCCGTGGCCCAGGCGCCATTGGCGCTGGCGTTGTCAACGATGTTGGCGGCCGTGGGCAGCATGGCTTTCAGCGGCTTGCGGCCGCCGCCCAGGGCGGCGGGGTTGGTGCAGCCAACCGCCATGCCGGCGACGGTGGTGCGGCCGAAGCGGCTGTCGAGCGGCGGCACCATCCCGTCGCGGAAGGACACATAGGCAACCACGCAGCCGGTCTGGCTGGCGGCGCGGCACAGCGGCGTCGAGGTCAAATCCCCGCCGACATCCTTGCCCGCCGGCACCAGCACATTATTGCCGGGGATATAGGCCGCGATCATCCGCGCCGCCACCGGCTTGCCTTCGATTTCATTATGGATCAGCGCCTTCAAAAGTCCGGAACCCTGGCTGTGGCCGATCAGGATGACGCCGCGGCCGCTGTTGTCGCGGGCCAGATAATCGTTCC
This sequence comes from Sphingomonadales bacterium, assembly GCA_025360285.1. Classification (GTDB taxonomy): domain Bacteria; phylum Pseudomonadota; class Alphaproteobacteria; order Sphingomonadales; family Sphingomonadaceae; genus Sandarakinorhabdus. Next base: position 2,126 of record JANYCM010000382.1, on the reverse strand, counting down.
AGGCGGCAACAACATCCTTGTACGCCATCACCCGGTCGGCGGTGGTCGGCACGCCGGTCAAGGCGTCGCGCAGCGCCTTCAGCGTCACCTGGCGATACAGTGGTGCGAACGTCCGGCACACCGGGCGGAAGGCGGCGAATTGCACCTTGGCGACGTTGATTTCGGCGGCATCGGCGGTCATGTCGCTGTTCGGTGTCGGATCGGTCGAAACCGTCGGATAAACATAGAAACAATCGGTCGCCGTCGCGCGGCTGACCGGCGCCATGGCCGGGCTGGCGGTGCCATTGGCGGCAACGCTGGTGGTGGACAGGTCAGTCGCACAGGCATCGGCGCGGCCGGGGCGGCACAGCCAGGCGGCATCGGCGGTGTAATCGGGGGCGACATAGGGGCCGGGGGCGGGCGGCGTTTGCTGGGCCAACGCCGGCGCGGCGGCGAGGGTGATGGCGGTGGCGAGGGCGGCGAGGCGCATCGTTGAAACTCCGGTTTTGGTCGGGTCTGATGGGACGTATCGCTACGCTGCGGCCGGGTGGTGCGCAATCGGGCAAAATGGTGAGGCGGGCGGTCAATCTGGCGGCCTATGGTGAGCCGGATGCGGCGGCACTGGCTGCGGCCTGTGGCTTTGGCCTGGCGCGCAACCACGCCTTTGTCGATGGCAACAAGCGCACGGCCTATGTGGTCGCCGAAATGTTTCTGGCGCTGAATGGCATCAAGCTGACATCGAGCGACGCGGACGGCATTTTGACGTTTGTGGCGCTGGCGGCTGGTGATGTGGACGAGGCGGCGCTGGGTGAGTGGTTTCAGGGCAATATGCGCGTGATGTGATGGGCTGTTGTGCTTCGATCAACAGAGAACCCACCCCCGACCGCTGGCGCTGCGCGCCGTCTTCGACTCCCCGCAGGCGGGAGAGGAGACGGTTGGTCAGCAGGCGACGACGTTGACGGCCAGGCCGCCCAGCGACGTTTCCTTGTATTTTTCGCCCATGTCGGCGCCGGTCTTGCGCATGGTTTCGAGGACCTGGTCGAGGCTGACGCGGTGGGTGCCATCGCCGAGCATGGCGAGGCGCGATGCCTCGATGGCCTTGACGGCGCCGACGGCGTTGCGTTCGATGCACGGTACCTGGACCAGGCCGCCGACAGGGTCGCAGGTCAGGCCGAGATTGTGCTCCATGCCGATTTCGGCGGCGTTTTCGATCTGGCCGTTGCTGCCGCCCAGCGCCGCCGTCAGCCCGGCCGCGGCCATGGAGCAGGCGACGCCGACTTCGCCCTGGCAACCGACTTCGGCGCCGGATATCGAGGCATTGGCCTTGAACAACGCGCCGATCGCCGCGGCGACGAGCAGGAAGCGATCGGCGCCAGCGTCCGTGGCACCGGGCGCAAAGCGTTCATAATAGCGCAGCACGGCGGGGATGATGCCGGCGGCGCCATTGGTGGGAGCGGTGACGACGCGGCCGCCGGCGGCGTTTTCCTCATTCACCGCCAGTGCCCAGAGGTTGACCCAATCGATGACCGACAGCGGATCGGCCAGGGCGCGTTCCTGGCGGTCGCGCAGCAGCGCCAGGATGACGGGCGCGCGGCGGGTGACGTTCAGCCCGCCGGGCAGGGTGCCGCCGGTGCGGCAGCCGCGATCGATACACGCCGACATGGCGGCGCGGATGGCGGCGAGGCGGGTGCTGACCTCGGTTTCGGGCAGCGCGGCGGTTTCATTGGCGAGGGCGAGGTCGGCCAGGTTGATGCCGGCGGTGGCGGCGCGGGCGAGCAGTTGATCGCCGCTGGTATAGGGGTAGGGGAGATCGACCAGCGGCGAGGGCGGCGCGTTGCGGGCGATAGCGGCCTCGCCGATGATGGCACCGCCGCCGATCGAATAGCTGGTTTCGGTATGGAGCGGCGTGCCGTGGGCGGCGAAGGCGGTGAAGACCATGCCGTTGCTGTGGTGCGACAGGCGGCGGCGCTGGTGCCAGATCAGGTCATGGGCTTCGGCGAAGGCGAGGGGGTGGGTGCCGGCGAGCCTGAGCTTCCCGCTGGCACGCACATCGGCGACCAGCGCGGCGGCGGCATCGGGGTCCAGCGCTTCGGGGCGTTCGCCGGCGAGGCCGAGGATGATGGCGCTGTCGGTGGCATGGCCCTTGC
>JANYCM010000121.1 GCA_025360285.1 Sphingomonadales bacterium | reverse complement strand
GCTGACGGCAATTGCGGCTGCAACATGTGCCCGTTCATGGCGCTCAACACGATGGAAAAACTCTACATCGCGTTGCGCGACCTGGCACCGCAGATCGAAGTGCCGGAGGATGTGCGGGTGAAGGCGAAAGTATCGCTCGATCGGATGCTGACGATGGCGGGGGCGGTGACGCCGGTGCGGGTGACGGGTGATTGAAGGCTTCGATCTCTCCGCCTTCGTCGCCGCCACCCTCGCCGAGGACATGGGGGCCGGCGGTGACCTCACCTCCGCCGCCGTCATTCCGGCCAACGCTGTGCTGACCGCGGTGATGGACAGCCGCGACCCTGTCACCGTCGCCGGCCTGCCCCTCGCCGCTGCGTTTTTCCGCGCGCTCGATCCCGAGTGCGCCATCGACACGCTGGTTGCCGAAGGCGCGAAAGTGCCCGCCGGGACCGATCTGATGCGCATCACCGGCAACGCCAGGGCATTGCTTACCGCCGAACGTTCGGCGCTCAATACCGTTCAGCATCTGACCGGGATTGCGACGCTGACCCGCGCCTATGTCGATGCCATCGTGGGCACCGGGGCCATTCTGCTTGATACGAGGAAGACCCTGCCCGGCCTGCGCGTGCTGGAAAAATATGCAACGCGCATGGGCGGCGCCACCAACCACCGAATGCGACTGGACGACGGGGTGATGATCAAGGACAATCACATTGCCGTGGCGGGCGGCGTTACCGCGGCGGTGCGCGCGGCCAAGGCGGCCGGGTTGCACGATGTGGTGGTGGAGGTTGATACCATCGACCAGATCGAACCGGCGCTGGCCGCTGGCGCCGATCGGCTGTTGCTTGACAACATGCCGCCGCCGCTGCTGCGCCAGGCCACCGCGCTGGTTGCCGACCGGGTGCCGACGGAAGCCTCGGGCGGCGTCAACCTGCGGACGATTCGCGCCATCGCCGAAACCGGCGTCACCTATATCAGCGTCAGCCGCATCACCCAGAGCGCCCCGGCCGCCGACATCGGCCTGGATTTCGCCTGATCGTCGGCGGTGCTAGGATGGCGCCATGAGCACCGCCGAATCCGACCAGCCCGCCCCGGACATGGAAACCGATTTGCAGGCCGACGCGCCGCATGAACCGCCAAACGCCCTTGCGCATCCCGTGCCGCCGCAGATCGGCCGGTTGGAAAAGGCTTTGGCCATCGGCGGTTTTCAGCTTGTCGAACGCGTGCTGCTGATCGTCATCACCGCGCTGACGCTCGGCGCCGTCGCCATCGAACTGCACCGCGTCTGGCTCGATCAAACGATCAACCTGGCCGATATCCTGCTGATGTTCCTCTACACGGAGGTGATCGGCATGATCGCGGTGTTCTACACCAGCAGCGGATCGCCCTTTGTCTATCCAATTTTTATCGCCATCACCGCACTGGCCCGCTTGATCGTGTTGCAGGGCAAGGAAATGGCGCCGCAGAATATCGTCTTTGAAGCCGTGGCAATTATGCTGCTATCGCTCGCCGCACTGATCATCATGCGGACAGGAAAACGCTAATTTACAGCGCATAACAAGAAAATGAAGTCTGTTAATTTTATTTCTAATATTTCTATTTAATTATTCAACAACAATTTATTCATTACTCTATTGTAATAAAAAACTGCCCCGTTACGATGCGTATAATGACATTGCATATAAAAAAATTCAATTCGTGAATTATTAATTTTTTATCCCTATCGAATTGAAGGCACTTCCCGACCGTGGTCGGGGCCGCCCGGCATTATGCTTTGCGTCGTAACAAGCCAGACATTTGGGGGCAGAAATGAAATATGGCGCGGTCCGCCTGGCCGTTCTGTCGGTAATATTTGCCGCAACCCCGAGCAATGCGGCGACCTGGACCGCAACGCCCGATACCATTGCGGCCGTGTTCAAAGCGGTCGGCGATGGTGACACGATCGTGATGAGCGGCAGTTTCGGACTGGTAAAATTTCAGAATCGATCCTTCGCGAAAGGCATCACAATTGATGCGACGGCAGCGACATTTTCCGATTCGCTGGTCATCAACAAGATTGACGGGTTGAGCATCACCGGTGGCAGCTATGGCTCGCCAACGGTTCCAACAACCTATCTCCGCGCCATCGCCGTCACCGGTGGCAGCAATATCAGCATTGCGAACGTAACGGTCACCGGGCCCTGGGCGGGATCGGGCATCGGCTTTTCGGGAACCGTGAATGCGTCGGTGACCAACGGGGTGTTCACCCGGTTGAAGGCCGGGGTTTACATGGACGGCGTTGTCGGCGGCCTGATCGCGCAAAATGTCTCGCAGGCCGCCGCCAGCGACGGCTTTCAGATATCGGGCAGCCGCAACGTCCTGGTCACCGGCAACAGTTGTTCCGGCACCACCCCGCTGGTCGGCTATCATCCGGATTGCGTGCAGATGTGGACGTCGCCCACGTCGACACCGCAATCGGACATCACGATCAGCAACAATAGCGCGGTCGGCGCAACCCAGGGCTTCACCGGCTTTGATTCATCGGGCGTCGGATATGACCGGATCACCATCACCAACAACAGCGTGGCCGGTTATTATCCGCAAGGCATTGCCTGTTATAATTGCCGCAACAGCCTGATCAGCGGCAATGTGACATCAACGCTCGCCGGCGCCCCCTGGATCGTCAACATCAACGTCGTCGGCGGCAGCAACAACATTGTCACCGGCAATACGATCGGCTCCGTCAACAAATCCCTCGCTGTGCCCTTCACCTATTACAGTGTGCAACAGACGGCTTCGGGCCCGACCCTGGTTGTTGCGGGCAGTGCAGCGTCCTTCGCGGATCCGTCCGCCGTGCCGGAGCCGGGCTGCTGGACGATGTTGGTGGCCGGCTTCGGATTGGTCGGCAGCGCCTTTCGGCGGCGCACCACCGCTGTGGCCCGGTGACGCGCTAATATGTCTCCGCCGGGCTGCGTGCCACATCCAGCATGAAATCCAGCACGGCGTCGCCGGTCTGGCGCCGGCCGAGCGCCGCCAGCGGCGCATCGGCAAAGCGTTGGCGCAGCGCCGGCGAATCGCCGACAAAGGCCATCGACCATTCCTTGAAGCGCCGGCGATCCGAATATTGCGACGACAATATATCAACCTCAGCGTGGCGGCTGTCGTGGAGGATGCGTTCATAGGTCGCCTGCACCGCGTCCCGTTCCCCTTCCAGCACCTGGACAAACCGGCCTTCGGTGACCAGCAACGCGCCGGTAACACCGCAGGCGCTGTTGTTGCGCCGTGACGTCGCCAGAATCGCCTCGATTTGCGGCATCAATGTTTCAACAGCGGCATCGTCGGCCGCGCGGCTGACATAGACCAGCGAATATACCGTCATGGCAACATTCTCCCGGTTTCCTGGCTGCGGTTGTAATCGGCATCACTGGCGATTGCGGCCGCCGGTCGGCAATCGCGCAGCAGAGGCAACACCGAATCGAAGGAGCCGGCGGCGCCGAACAGCGCGCCCTGGCCGATATCGCAGCCGAGCGCGCGCAGCAGCCGCGCCTGGCCCGGCGTCGAAATGCCTTCGGCCCCCAGGCCAAGGCCAAAGCCGGTGGCAATGCCGATAATGGCGCGGACCATGGCGCTGTCGGCGGCATCATGCTCCACGGCCTCCACAAACGCTCCGTCGATCTTTATGCCGCTGACCGGCAGATGCTTGAGGTTGGACAGCGTGCCGGGCCCGGTGCCAAAGGCATCCAGCGAGATGCGCACGCCCGCCGCATTCAGGGTGGCCAGCGCCGACGCAACATAATCGGTGCCGCGCCCGGCAAAGACCGTTTGGGCCACTTCGATCTCGAACAGCCCCGGCGGCAAGCCCGCGGCCGCCAGCTGCCGCAGGAAGCGTTCGGCGTAATCGCCGCTGCGAAATTCGGCGGCGGCGACGTTGATGGCAATGCGGGTCACCGCAAGGCCCGAAGACTGCCAGCGCCGCGCGTCCGCCATGACCCGGGACAGGATTCGCTGCCCCAGGGTTTCAGCGAGATCCACGTCTTCCTGCACGGCCAGCAATTCGGTCGCCGGCAAGGTCCGGCCGCTGGCCTGGAAGACTTGCAACTTGGCTTCAAAGCCGTGCAGGCGGCCCGACGCAAGGTCGATCATCGGCTGGTAAAAGGCATCGACGCGGTTGTTGGCAAGGGCGTCGCGGATCACCGTGGTCGCGGCGGCCCGGCGGCGCAGCGGCCCGGCCATGGAGGGCACGAACAGCACATAGCCGCGGCGGCCAAAGGCCTTCGCCGCATAAAGGGCAATATCGGCCTTCTTCAGCAGATCGACAGCGCTGTTGCCATGTTTGGGAAACGCCACGGCACCGATACTGGTGCGAATCGACAGGCTGCGACTTGCCAGTTGCAATGGTTGATTCAAATGCGTCATGATCGCCTCGGCGCGATCGCGCAGGCCGTCATGATCCCCGACGTTGCGCAACAGGATGGCAAATTCATCGCCGCCCAGACGTGCCAGCCGGTCGCCCGCAACGGTCACAGCGCGCAGCGCCGTCGCCACATGCTGCAGCACCCGATCGCCACTGTCATGGCCCATAGTGTCGTTGATGAATTTGAAATTATCGAGATCGAGCATCAGCACCATGCCGTTGCCGCCCGCCGCTTCGTGCCGGGCAATTTCGATGGCGAGCTCTTCCTTGAACGCCGACCGGTTGAGCAGGCCGGTCAGGTCATCATGACGGGCGCGTTGTCGAAACCCTTCCTCCACCGCCCGTGCCAGCGTTACATCGCGTGCCTGGGCCACCAGGCCGCGCCCCGTCACCCGTGAGACAACAACATCCCACCACACCGGATTGTCGGCGGACCCGCTGGCGGCGGTAAAGCGCGACGCGTCGCCGGCGCGGGCGCGGCGGACATGATCCGCCACCGCCAGCCGGTGATCGGGCAACCACAGGCCCGGCCAGTCCAGGCCGGCGCGGCATTGCGCATCGGACAGTCCCAGCGCCCGCTGGCCGACGGCGTTGATGCCAACCAGACGATCCCGGCTGTCAATCCAATCGATGCGGTCAATGCCATTGTCGATCAGGAGCGCCCCGCCGCGACCCTCCAGCGGGCCGCAGGTGGGGCCGACAGGCAATGATGTCGGCAGGCCCGATTTCGGCCGGCCGGACAATGAGGTGGCAAGTCGAGCGATGGCCCCATCCTTTGCATCCAGACCAGCGAAATGGCGTGGGGGCGCCCGCCGGATCGTTACGTGCGGGCTGCTTTAACGGCACGGTGCCAGCTCACTTAATGCCGTTGGTCATCAAATATTGCCGGCTATACCGGGAAACACGGCGGCAAAGCGGCACGGCGGCGCCGAAACGGTCGGGATTTACCGTATTTCTACGCCAACCTTATCTTAAAAAACCTGCGCCATATTAACCATACAGACCGGCAGATGAAGACCGGCACGGCATAATCAAAACGGACGTCGCGGAATATCACAACACACTGTCATCGAAAGGGAGCATTTGACATGACCATCGCGCTCGATCGGAACAATGTTACTGGCGCGTTCGGCAATAAACTGGTGGCAACAAAAATCATCGATGCCGATACATTGGTTCGCACTCATATGGATCTTGTTCACAAGATTGCCCGCAATATCTTTTTTCGCATGTCGGCGGCTTTGCCAATCGAGGATCTGGTGCAGATCGGCACCATTGGCCTGATCGAAGCTGCGGCTGTCTTTGAAATGCGCGGCGTTGCAAAATTTTCAACCTATGCCTCGCGGCGTATTCGCGGCGCCATGATCGATGAATTGCGCCGCAGCGCCACCATTTCGCGCCAGTCGCTGCGCGATCGCCGGGCCTTTGCCGCGACCAGCGCACAATTGACGGGCCGCCTTGGCCGCCGGCCCGGCGATGACGAAATGGCCGCCGCCTTGGGCATCAGCCTGAACGCCTATCGCAAGGCCGCATCCGCCACCCGCAGCCTGCGCTTTCAATCAATCGATTCGACCTATTCGGACAGCAGCAGCTGGTTCGCCGATACAACCCCTGACGCCTTTGAAAATCTGGAACGTGACCAGTTGCAAAGCGCCGTCAGCCGCGCCATCGCCAGCCTGCCCGAACGCGAGGCGATGGTGTTGCAGCTGTTCTTCATTGAAGACCTGGGGCTGGAAGAAATCGGCAGCGTCATCGGCGTGACCGGTGCCCGCGTCTGCCAGATGAAGAAGATTGCGCTGGAAAAGGTGCGTCAGCAATTGGCCGGTTGGGAATAGGCGCGGCGATCCCCGGCTGTGACCAAGCGCGAATAGCAATCAGCGCCTCCCCGTTGACGCAAGGGCGTCTACGGGGAGGTAGCAACGCGGTGGCGGCTGTTCGGCTGCACCTTCGGCCCGGCGGGGCTATGCCCCCGCCACCAGGCAGAAGCCGATACCGCGCACGGTATTGATCTTCACCAGGCTGCCTGAGGCGGCCAGTTGTTGGCGAATGGCATGGACAAAAACGTCGATCGTCGCTGCGGTGGGCATCGCAAGACCCTGATATAATTGATCGATCAACAGGCTGCGCGTCACGGTCTGGCCTGGCCGGCGGGCCAATATGGCCAGCAGGTCAAACTGCCGCGCCGTGAGCGCCAGCCGGTGGTCATGGGCGTGAACCGATCCGGCCGCGGCATCGATGCAAAGGTCGCCAATTCCGGTCACCGCCGGCGGCACTGTCGCCGCCTGGCAGCGCCGCAGCAAGGCCCGCGCCCTGGCCAGCAGCTCAGCAGGATCAACGGGCTTGGCGATGAAACCATCGGCGCCGGCATCCAGCGCCGCCAGCGATGTTGAAATCCGGGCCGAAACGATCAGAATCGGTACCGCCATGCCGGCGCTGCGCAGCCGATCGACGAGATCAAGGCCATCGCAGCCCGCCAGCCCAAGATCGAGCAGCAGCAGATCATGCTCACCAGCCAAAGCCCGATCGGCGGCCTGGTGACCATCACTCACCACATCGACGACAAAGCCGGCATCGGTAAACAGCCGCACCATGGCGGCGGCCAGCGCCGCATCATCATCCAGCAGCAACAGCCGCAGCGGCGGCACCGGTGGCGGCACCGATGACGGCAATGGCGCGGCGCGGTGGGACGGCAAAAACCGGGGATCGAACTTCATCCGGGTCGGCCAGTGCCGCCGCTGCCGGGCGGATCAGTCAACATGAAGGCACGATTGCCGGTCTGAAGATATTTTTCCGCCGTCACCCCACTGAATTTGCTGCGGATATTATGGACGAAGCGGTCGATCGATTTGGCAAAGGGCTCGCTTTCGCTGCCATAGAGCAATTCCAGCAGTTGCGACCGCGTCACCAGCCGGTCACGGCGCAGGGCCAGTGCCTCGATCAGCCGATATTCCATCGGCGTCAGATGAATGTGGCGCCCCGCCAGCCGGCACTGCGCCGCGCCCAGGTGAACTTCCAGGGCACCAATGGTGATCAAGGACCGCAGATGCCCATGCGCGCGCCGGACCAGCGCCCGCAGATGCGCCAGAATGGTGGTCGCACTGCCGGCACGAACCAGCACATCATCGGCACCGGCTTCGATCAACCGCGTCACTGTGCCGGTATCGGCATGTTCGACAACCATCACAAGCGGCGTGCGGGGATGCGCGGTCTTCAACTGATGCGCCACGTGCCACAGGGCAGCATCGGCCGTGCCGCACGCCAGCACCAGCGCATCGACGCCATAAGCCGCCGCCAGATCGATGGCTTCGGCGGCACCGCAGGCGGCCAGCACGACATGGCCGGCATTGGCGATCGCCTGGCGCTGGGCGGTCGCCGCGCGCGCCACCATATCGATGAACAGAATTTGCATCGCTATCCCCCATCGGGCCGCCAAACCCTGGCGGCGCCGCTTTCTGGCAGTATTCGTGCCAGAACAGAGCGATACCGGATCGGCAAAATATCGAAACAGCGTAAAACTACGGCATTTGCCCTGCCAATAGTCGAATCGCGGGCAAGGCAAGTTGGACGGGGATCAAATTGGCAGCAACGGTCCAGACTTTGGCGGTTCAGGCTTTGGCGCCGATCGCCGCCGGTCTTGCCTGCGTCAAACCCGCGGTGCAGCGGCGTCGGCGGCGCTGACCAGCTTGACCAATTCGGCGATGTTCTTCAGCCCCAGCTTGGCAAAGGCATTGGCCCGATGCATTTCAACGGTGCGCGGGCTGAGGCCGAGGCGATACGCAACGATCTTGTTGGGCGCGCCATCGACCAAGGACCGGACGACATCGTTTTCACGCGGCGTCAGCGTTGCCAGTTGCTGGCGTGCGGCCGTTTGTTCGTGCAGCAATTTCGTGGTTTCCACCAGGATGCCAAAGGCCCGCGTCAGGCTGGTTTCCAGCATTTCGGGCTCGAAGGGCTTTTCCAGAAATTCGATGGCGCCCAGCTTCATCGATTGGACCGCAATGGCGATATCGCCGTGCCCGGTCATCATGATCACCGGCCACTTCACGCCCCTGGTGGCCAGTTCGGCCAGCACGCCGACCCCGTCGATACCTGCCATCCGGATATCAAGCACGATCGGCGCCGCTTCCAGATCGGCCAGACAATTCAAAAAGGCTTCGCCACTTTCAAATAGTCGCGGCGTGATGCCAATGGTTTCCAGAAGGAAGGACAGCGACTGCCGCATTTCGGCATTATCATCGACAATATAGGCGTGGCTGTGGCCATTCACAGGCGGCGGGCGGTGGGCGGGTTTTAAAAATTCTGCCACATCAAATCGCCATGCCAGTTCCAAGCCACGCAGCGAATGCAAACCTCATCGTATGTCTGTTACGGAACAGAGATGTATTGTCATCCCTATCATGCTGAAGGTCAACCGGCGTTTTGAGCACCCGATAATTTAAGAGGGGAAAACGCCGGCCGCACCGACAAAGGGGCCGGCAGGGCCGGTGTTGCCAGCCGCAGCTGCTGGCGCCGTGCGGCGACCCCGTATTTTCCCGGTATGGCGCCCGCCAAATCTTAACGGCATATTTCGAGATGCAACAACCAACATGCGACGGGTGGTGACCGTTCGGGCAGGATTTTCCCGCCACCGTCACCCTTGTGCTTGCCACGTTGTGGTGTCGCGGTTCCGTAAAGGCACCGCGATGCCATCCGGGCTGGATTGGTTCTTGGCATGGTAAAGCTCTGCCGTTGGCCCCAACGGCAGAGCATCGCCGGATGACACGCGGCCACGACAAATCAGAAACCTTAACCAGGCGTGCGGGTTGAGTTGTTACAATGGCTTTGACAAGGTTGATGTATGTCAGCTCGAGCCGGTTGGACCCGGCCGCCGTCGATTCTGGCATCGATTCGATCGTGAACGATGCGCGACGCCATAATTCCGAGGATCAACTCACCGGCGCCCTTCTATTCAGCGGCACACATTTCGTGCAAATACTGGAAGGCGACGCCGCTGCGATCGACTGCTTGATGCAGCGTTTGCACGCCGACCCTCGCCATGAGGGGATAATCATTGTTGAACATGGCCCGGTTTCGGAACGACGTTTCGGTAATTGGGCGATGGCCTATTCCGGGCCATCACAATTTGTGGCGCGCCGTATCACTCACTTGTTGAACAAAGATAATCCGTCCGCGCAGCGCCGCGCGGCACGCTGGCTTGTCGATCTGATGTATGAATTCACCAAACATTGAGAGAAATTAATGCTGTGATTGCTATTTTTAATTTAGCCGGGAAATAAGGCTTTTCCAACTCATGGCGGTTGATGAATAATTGAGATCGCCAGCTGATTCGGCGATGCCCCTTTGTTTTTTCAGGAGCATCCCTGGTCGGTCGGCAGCGACATCCGAATGGGCGGATACGCCGCCAGCGGATTGGCGCACGGGAGGACAAGGCAGGCCATGACCAACGCCATCGCCAGCGGTGACGCAATTCCCACCGGCCTTGCGGCGCTCGACACCATTTTGGGCGGGGGCTATGCCGCCAATCGCGCCCATCTTATCGAAGGCCGCCCCGGTTCCGGCAAGACGACGCTGGCGTTGCAATTCCTGACCGCTGGCGGGGCATTGGGCGAGGCCGGGCTCTACATCACCCTGTCGGAAAGCCGCGAGGAATTGCTGTATGTTGCCCAAACCCATGGCATGGACCTGACCGGCATCGTCATTCACGAGCTGGTCCCCCCGGAACTCAGCCTCAACGCCGAGATGGCGCAATCCGTCGTCTATGCGTCCGACCTGGAACTCAGCGAGACGGTGCAATTGGTGATGGCGGCGGTGCGCGCCGCCAATCCGCGCCGGGTGGTGTTCGACAGCCTGTCCGAAATCCGTCTGCTGGCCCAGAACCCGCTGCGCTATCGCCGCCAGGTGCTGGCGCTGAAACATTTCTTTGTGCAGCAGGGCTGTACGGTGATCTTCCTTGATGACATCACCGAGGCGAGTGATGATGTCAATCTGCACAGCCTGGTGCACGGCGTCATCCGATTGGAACAGACGGCGATTTCCTATGGGGCGGAGCGCAGGCGGCTGCGCGTCTTCAAGATGCGGGCGCGCAAATTCATCGGCGGCTATCATGATTACAAGATCCTGATGGGCGGCGTGCAGATCTATCCGCGGCTGATCGCGTCGAATGAACGCCGGCCGGTATCGATCGGCGGCCAGGTAGGCACCGGGGTCACGGCGCTTGACGAGATGGTCGGTGGCGGGCTGGATCGCGGCACCAGCACGTTGATCATCGGGCCGTCAGGGGCGGGCAAATCCACTTTGGCCTTGCAGTTCGTCCATGCCATGCTGGGGGCGGGCGAAAAGGCGCTGTTCATCAGCTTTGATGAAACCGAACGCAATTTCCGGCGCCGCAACGAAGGCCTGGGGCTGGATCTGGCGCCGGCGACGGCCGAGGGGCGGTTTCAATTCCGCTCGATCGATCCCGCCGAACTGACGCCGGGTGAATTGACCGAAATGATCCGCCTGCATGTCGAGGACGGCTTCACCGGCATCGTGCTTGATTCGCTCACCGGCTATCAACATGCAATGCCGGAAGAAAAATTCCTGTTGCTGCAAATGCATGATCTGGTCACTTTCCTGAACGAACGCAACGTCATGACCATTTTGGTGCTCGCCCAGGCCGGGATGGTCGGCCAGATGCAATCGCCGTTCGACATGACCTATCTGGCCGATGCCGTGCTGTTGATGCGCTACTTCGAAATTCAGGGGCAGATTCACCGTGCCCTGTCGGTGCTGAAGCGGCGCACCGGATCACATGAAATTGCCCTGCGGGAATTCACCATCGGCCCTGGTGGCGTGGCGGTCGGTGCCGCCCTGACCGAACTTTCCGGCGTCCTGACCGGCGTTCCCGTCCCGATCGGCGACCGCACGCCCGCAAAGCCCGGCATAACATGAAGGAAACCGTCGCTATTTTTGCGCCGACGGGGCGAGACGAGGCCGTAATAGCCCAGATATTGACCGCTGCCGCCATCAAATGCGGCAGCTTTTCGCCCGAAGTATTGATGGCAGGCTTGGGCGAAGGGGGCTTTGCCGCCGCCATTCTGACCGAGGAAGCCCTGCACAAACTGCCGTTGGCCGCCATGCAGCGTGTGCTGGCCGCGCAGCCGCCCTGGTCGGATTTTCCCTTTCTTGTGCTGGTCGCCAAGGGCATGCCGTCGCCGGCGACCACCGCTGCGCTCGCCGCCCTGGGCAATGTCTCGCAAATCGAAAGACCCGTGCATCCATCGACCTTGTGCAGCGCGGTGCGATCGGCCATCCGCGCCCGCCAGCGCCAGCGCGAAGCCGAACAATATCTTGATGCGCGCGCCCTGGCCGAAAAACAGCTTCGCGATCTGGCGAACAGTCTTGAACGCCGGGTGGCAGACCGCACCCAGGCCTTGGCCGATGCCAATGCCCGTCTGCATGTCGAAATGGCCGAACGCATCGATGCCCAGCAACGCATGCACGTGATGCAGGCCGAATTGATCCATATTTCGCGGGTCAGCGCCATGGGGACCATGGCATCGACCCTGGCGCATGAACTGAACCAGCCGCTGGCCGCCGTGATGAACTATGTCGCCGGCAGCCGCCGTATGCTGGCCAGGGCCGACCTGACAACCCCGCCTGAAATCCTCGACGCGCTGGATGCGGCGCGGGCCAATGCCCAGCGCGCCGGTGACATCGTACGGCGCCTGCGCGATCTGGTGGCGCGCGGTGAAGTCAATCGCCAGGTTGAAGATCTGCCAGCGCTGATCGATGATGCGCTCAAGCTGGGCATGGTCGATGCCGCGTCGAGCGGGGTGGATTGTCTGCTGCGGCTAGATCCGGCCGTCACTGCCGTGCTGGTCGACAGGGTGCAGATTCAGCAGGTGCTGATCAACCTGGTGCGCAATGCCATGGAAGCGATGCAGCATAGCCCCAAAAAGCTGATCACCATCGCCTCGCACCGGCTGAATGATGACATGATCGAAGTGATGGTGATCGATTCCGGACCGGGAATCGATCCAGCGACCATGGCGCTGCTGTTTTCACCCTTCAACACCAGCAAAAGCAATGGCATGGGCATCGGTCTGTCGATCAGCCGGACCATCATCGAAGCCAATGGCGGCAGCATCACGGGAAGCAACGGCACCGACGGCGGCGCGATTTTTCGTTTCACCATGCCCGATGCGACCAGCCAGCAGAACGTCCCTGGGGTTGTCGCACGCTTTGCATAGCGCGGCCCTATCGCCGCTGGCCATGCTCATCAATCAACACCTCGCGGCGGCCGACATGATCGGGCTTGCTGACAAAGCCATCGGCTTCCATCTGTTCGATCAGCCGCGCGGCATTGTTGTAGCCGACGCGCAGCTGGCGCTGCAGGAAGCTGGTCGAAGCCTTTTGCGCGACGGCAATGATTTCGACGGCGCGGACATAGACTTCGGCTTCTTCACCGCCGCCCCCAGCGCCGTTCCTGGGGGAGCGGCCGCCAACGCCGCCATCATCAAGGCCCCATTGGCCGTCAAGATCGGTGGGGTCCTCGGTCACCGCCTCGACATAGCTGGGCGCACCCTGGCGGCGCCAATGTTCGGCGACGGCCTCGACTTCATCATCGGTGACGAAGGGGCCGTGAACGCGGACGAGTTGCTTGCCGCCCGACATCCACAGCATGTCGCCCTTGCCGAGCAGTTGTTCGGCGCCCTGTTCGCCCAATATGGTGCGGCTGTCGATCTTGCTGGTCACCTGGAAACTGATGCGGGTCGGCAGATTGGCCTTGATGACGCCGGTGATGACATCAACCGACGGCCGCTGTGTCGCCATGATCAGGTGGATGCCGGCGGCGCGGGCCTTTTGCGCCAGGCGCTGGATGAGGAATTCGACTTCCTTGCCCGCGGTCATCATCAGGTCGGCGAGTTCATCGACGACGACGACGATCAGCGGCAGCGTGTCGAAGGCCAGTACCTCCTCCTCGATGATCGGTTCCTGGGTATCGGGGTCCCAGCCCGATTGGAACCGCCGCACGAACGGCTTGCCGCTGGCCTTGGCCTCGGCCACCTTCTGGTTGAAGGTGGCGAGGCTGCGGACGTTGATCGCCGACATCTGGCGATACCGGTCCTCCATCTGTTCGACCGCCCATTTCAAGGCGCGAATGGCTTTCGGCGGATCGGTGACCACTGGCGCCAGCAGATGCGGAATACCGTCATAGGTTTTCAATTCGAGCATTTTGGGATCGATCATGATCAGCCGGCACTGCGCCGGGGTCAGCCGATAGAGCAATGACAGGATCATGGCGTTGAGCCCGACCGATTTGCCCGAACCGGTGGTGCCGGCGATCAGCAGATGCGGCATCGGCGCCAGATCGGCGATGACGGGGTCGCCGGCAATGTCCTTGCCCAGGATCAGCGGCAGCACCGCGCCGCGGTCCTCGAACGCCTGGCTGCCCAGCAATTCCGACAGGCTGACCATCTCGCGCGTCTGGTTGGGCAGTTCGATGCCGATGACATTCTTGCCCGGCACAACGGCGACGCGCGCCGACAGCGCGCTCATCGACCGGGCGATGTCATCGGCGAGACCAATGACCCGCGACGCCTTGATGCCGGGGGCGGGTTCCAGTTCGTACATGGTGACGACCGGGCCGGGGCGCACTTCGCCGATGCGGCCGCGGACGCCGAAATCTTCGAGCACGCCTTCGAGCAGCCGGGCATTCTGTTCCAGCGCGGCCGCATCGATGCGCCGCGCCGGCGTGGCGGGCGGGGGCCGCAGCAGCGACAGGCTGGGCAGCACGGCATGGTCCCCCAGATCGAGCGCCGCCTGTTTTTCCTGGGCCTGGCGCTTGCCGGGCACGGCACCGCGCTGCGGTTCGATGACCAGGGTGCGCGGTGCGGCGGGCGGTTCGGCGCGGACGCTGACGGCATCATCGGGGGCCGGGCCGCTGCGCCGCCTGGTCACCGGGATCACCGGCGCGTCTTCTTCATCCACGGCGCGGCGCGGCCACATGGCACCAAGCGCCTCGATATCGGCCAGCCTCACACCGCTGCCCCAGATCAACAGCCCCGCCCCCGCCGGCACCAGCAGCACGGCGAACAACAACCCCAGCGGCACGCCGGTCAGCGCCGGCATGTCACCCAATATCAGCACGGCTTGTGCCATCGCCCAGCCGATGATGCCGCCGGGGCCGGCAGGCGCGCCCATCGCCGGCGTGTCCATGGCACCGCCCGCCGCCGCCAGCAGGACGATGCCGCCCAGTGTCGCCAGCCCGGCGCGGCGCCAGGCAAAGCCGCTACTGGCGACCAGCCGCAGCCCGGCCATGGCAATGACCGGGGCGAGGCCCAGTGCCGCCCAGCCAACGGCCTGCAACAACAGATCCGCACCATGGCTGCCGATCGTTCCCAGCGCATTGGTCGCGATGCGCCCGGTGGCGGTATTGTACGACGGGTCGAGCGGCGAATAGGTCAACAGCGCCGCGACCAGCGCCAGCGCCGCCAGCCCCAGCGCCGCGCCACCGACGATGCGCAACGCCCGCGCCAGCACAGCCCCCAGGCTGGCAATGCCGCGCCCGATGGCGCCCGGCGGCCGGGGGTTTGAACGGGCCGAAAAAGTGCCGGCGCGGCTGGCCATGATATCGGGGCTCCCGGCCCGGATGCGGGCCTGTTCACGCTTTGGACCAAGAATGACTTACTGGCAGTTCCGGGTCAAGCTGCGGGCGGACATCATGTCCGCTTGGGGGCGGCCCGCGCCTCTGCTAGACCCGGCGCATGAATGCAGATGTCATCATCATTGGCGGCGGCCTGATCGGCTCTACCCTCGCGCTGGCGCTGGCGCGGCACGACATGTCGAGCATCGTCATCGATGCCCAGGATCTGACGGCGACCACCGCCGCCGGCTTCGATGGCCGGGCCAGTGCGGTCGCCAGCGCCTCGGCGCAGATGCTGCGGATATTGGGGTTGGGCGATGTGTTCGACGCCCATGGCTGCCCCATCCGCGCTATCCGCGTCACCGATGGCACCGCACCGCAATTCCTGCATTTCGATACCGGCAGCACGGCCGATCCGCTGGGCATCATGCTGGAAAACCGGCTGCTGCGCACCGCGCTGCTCGCTGCCGTCCAGGCCGAGCCTTTGGTGACGTTGCTGGCCCCGGCGCAGGTCGCCTCGCTGACCCGCGACGATCATGCGGCGACGGTGACGCTTGCCGACGGCCGCGTGTTCACGGCGCCATTGGCCATCGCCGCCGATGGCCGGCGTTCGGCCACGCGGGAGGCCGCCGGCATCCGCATCGCCACCTGGTCCTATCCCAATGCCGCGCTCGTCTCGATGGTGGCGCACAGCGAACCGCACGGCGGGGTGGCGTGCGAACTTTTCTACCCTTCCGGCCCACTGGCGTTGCTGCCGATGACCGATCATGGCGATGGCCGGGCGCGCTCCGCCATTGTCTGGACCGTCGATGCGGCGGCGGCCGCCGGTGCCCGCAAGCTGGGCCCGCGCGCGCTCGCCGGCGAGATCGCCGCGCGCATCGATGGCACGCTGGGCGACATCGAGGTCATCGCGCCCCAGGCGGTCTGGCCGCTCGGCTATCATCACGCCGCCACTTATCAGGCACAACGACTATTGTTGATCGGTGATGCCGGCCATGGCGTCCACCCGATCGCTGGCCAGGGCCTCAACATGGGCTTTCGCGATGTCGCGGCGTTGACCGAGGTGCTCGTCGATGCCGCGCGCACGGGGCTTGATCTCGGCAGCCCGGCGGTACTCGATCGCTATGGTGCCTGGCGCCGGCTCGACAATGCCATGGTCGGCGCGGTTACCGATGGCCTCAACCGGCTGTTCGCCATTCCCGGCCGGCTGCCCGCCGCGGTGCGGCGCTTCGGCCTGGCCGGGGTGCAGCGGTTGCCGCCGCTCAAGGCACGCTTCATGGCCGAAGCGCGCGGCGAAACCGGCACGCTGCCGGCGCTGCTGCGCGGGGAACTTGTGTAAGGGCCAGCACCGCGCCATCAAGCCGTCATGCCCATGCCGCCGCCCTCCCGTGATCCGCGCCTGTTGAAGGCTGGGGCGGCGCTGGCGGAAAACCGGCTGGAGGTGGCGGAACCAGCGCTGAACGCCTGGTTGCAATTGTTCCCCGACGACCCTTACGCGCTTCGCATGTTGGCCGAGGTCCATGGCCGGCTGGCGCGCTATCGTGAATCGGCGGCGCTGCTGGCGCGGGCGCTGGCCATCGCGCCGGATTTCGATGCGGCGCGCTTCAACCATGCGCTGGTGCTGCACCGGCTGTCGAACAGCGAAGCGGCGCTGGCGGAAATTGCCGTGCTGCTGGCCAAGGCACCGGGCAATCCTTCCTATCTCAATCTGAAGGCCGCGGTGCTGGCACGGCTGGGTGATTATGACGCCGCGATCAGCCTCTACGAGGCGCTGCTGGCGCAACTGCCCGACAATGCCCGCGCCCGGATGAGCTATGGCCATGCCTTGAAAACCGTCGGCCGCACCAGTGATTGTATCGCCGCCTATCGCCGCGCCGTCGCCGAGGCACCAGCCCTGGGCGAAGCCTGGTGGAGCCTGGCGAACCTCAAGACCCTGCGCTTCACCGCCGCCGATATCGCCGCGATGACCGCCGCGCTGAAAACCCCCGGCCTGAATGACGAAGACCGGCTGCATCTCGATTTCGCGCTGGGCAAGGCGCATGAGGATGCCGGCGCCCCCGAACGCGCCTTTGGCCATTACCGCGCCGGCAACGCGCGGCGGCGCGGCCAGTTGCGCTGGGATGCCGATGCCAACCACCAGCATGTGCTGGACAGTGAAGCACTGTTCACCGCCGAATTCTTCGCAGCCCGCGCCGGCCGGGGCTGCCCGGCCCGCGACCCCATCTTCGTCGTCGGCTTGCCGAGATCAGGATCAACCCTGATCGAACAGATCCTCGCCAGCCACAGCAACATCGAAGGCACGATGGAATTGCCTGATCTGGGGGCCATCGCCCGGCAATTGGCCGATGGTGTGGCGGGGGCGGGGGCCGAAGAGCGCGGCCGCGCGTCACGCTGGCTCGCCGGCGTGCCCGGCCTTTCGGCCGAGCGGCTGGCGGCGCTAGGGCAGAATTATCTCGATCGCACCCGTGTCCAGCGCAAGACCGCCCGGCCCTTGTTCATCGACAAGATGCCCAATAATT
>JANYCM010000074.1 GCA_025360285.1 Sphingomonadales bacterium | reverse complement strand
CCCGCCAGTCCGGCAACCGCCGCCTCGACCTCCGCCGGATAGACGTTCTCGCTGATCCTTTACACTTCGGGCACTTCGGGCCGGCCCAAGGGCGCGATGCTGAGCGAGCGCGCCATCGGCGAAACGGCAATCAACCTGTCGCTCTATGGCGCTGTCACCCGCGACAGCCGTTTCCTGTGCGACAGCCCGATGTTCCATGTCATCGGCATCGTCAGTTCGGTGCGCACGCCGCTGATGTGGGGAGGCGCGGTGCTGGTGTCGGAAGGCTTTGATCCCAGCCGCACGCTCTCGCGCTTCGCCGACCGGGACCTGGGGGTGACGCATTATTTCGGCGTGCCGCAGATGGCGGCGCGGTTGCGCACTGCGCCCGGCTTTGATCCGGCGCAGCTGCGCGGCCTGACTGGCTTTTTTACTGGCGGCGCGCCGCATGCTCCCGATGATGTGCGACGCTGGACCGATGACGGCGTGGCGGTGTCGAACGGTTTCGGGATGAGTGAATGCGGCACGTTCAGCCATACGCCGCTCGATCCGCTGTTGGTCGCGCAGCACGCCGGCTCGGTCGGCAAACCAACGCCGCGCACCCAGGCGCGGATTGTCGATGCGGCGGGCGCGCCGGTGCCGCCGGGCACGGCGGGCGAATTGCAGATTCGCGGTGCCAACCTGTTTTCCGGCTATTGGCGCCAGCCCGAAGCGACGGCAGCGGCGTTCACCGCCGACGGCTGGTTCCGCACCGGCGATATCGCGCGGATCGATGCCGGCGGCTATCTGTGGATCGTCGATCGCCAGAAGGACATGTATATTTCCGGCGGCGAGAACGTCTATCCGGCGGAGGTCGAGGCGGCGGTTGCCGGACTGGCGGGGGTGGCAGAAGCGGCGGTGGTGGGCGTCGCCGATGACCGCTGGGGGGAAGTTGGCCATCTGGCGCTCGTGGCGATTCCGGGGGCGGTGATCGGCCGCGACGCGGTCATGGCGCATCTTGGCGGCCGGCTGGCGCGTTACAAGCTGCCGCACCATATCAGCGTCATCGATGCTTTGCCGCGTAACGGCGCCGGCAAGGTGATGAAGGCGCAACTGAAGGCGTTGCTGGCCGCACCCCCTGTGTAGCCCGCACCTACCAGGGCCGCACCGGTGGCCGCAGGTCGCGGTTTTCGGCGGCGAACAAGGGCGGCAGGAAGCGCGACAACGTGGTGAATTCGTCATAGCAATGCTGCAACAGCCGCGGTGCCAACCCATCCGGGAACATCTGTTCAAGCGCCGGTCTCGGCATCCCGACCCCCGGCAGATCCTGCCCCATGAAAAAATGCGTGCGCAGCACCATGCCCCAGGGCGTGTCGCGGCACAGATGGATCAGCCTTGTGCCGATCACCGCACCGTCCGGCCGGCGGTGCGGCGTCGGCCCTGGCCCGCCATGGGCGCAGATCAACCCTGACACTGTCCCGGCGGCGCGGGCTGCGGCCAGACGATCGGTGTTGAAGATTTCGCCCGGATCGCGAAACTGAATCGCCAGTTGTTCAGGCTCGCTGCCAGTGAAGCGTTCGATGACCTGATGGATCGACCCGATATGGGTGCCGGACACCGTCTCGCTCCACGCCGATTCGATATGATCATTGGGGTGCCACCAGACATATTCGCGGGTGCCGGGCCGAAAGCCGAACCACCATTCCAGCATTTCGCCGGTGCAACCGTGCATGTCAGTGCGAATCGCCACATGCAGAACACCATCGGGCAGGCGTTCGAAGCCCATTTCCAGGGCCATCGGGGCCGGATCAAGCAGCCGGTCGCATTCATCCAGGGTCATTTCATGCTCTCAATAAACCACGATACGATACATATTGACCGCGATACGGTATTTTGCAATGATGATAGTCGAAGTCATGGCTGGCTTGCGAGACATCGCAAGGCGCCGAACCGGCGCAAGATCGGTTCAGCCGCGACATTTGATGGCTCCAATCAAGGAGCGCAGGGGAGGGTAAATGAACACCATATTGCATTCTCGGGCGGCGGCGCGCCTTGCCACCATGGCCTTGTTGCTGGGTGCCGTGTCCGCATCGTCACTGGCTTCGGCGCAGGCGCAACCGCAGGCCGTGCCCGCCGATGCAGGCATTGGCGAAATTATCGTCACGGCCCAGCGCCGGTCCGAAAATCTGCAAAAGACCGCGCTGGCAGTCAGCGCCATCGACGCAGCGGCGATCCGCAACGCCGGGATCAGCCAGCCATCCGATCTGACCAAGCTGGTGCCGGCGCTGCAACTCGCACCGCTCGGCGGCGGCGGCACCCAGGTGACCATCCGCGGTGTCGGCAATTTCGCGCCGTTCCTCTATTCGGAGCCGGCGGTAGCGATCAATTATGATGGCGTCTATCTGGCGCGCTCG
>JANYCM010000032.1 GCA_025360285.1 Sphingomonadales bacterium | reverse complement strand
TTGTGCCCGATCGGCTGGTCAATCTTGTCGCCTGATTGCCTGTGCCGCCGGCTGGCGCTGCTATCGCTTGCCGTCGGTCTGGCGGGCTGTGATCTGACGCCGGTCTATTCCGGCGGCAGCCACAGCGCCGCCACCGTCCTGCAAGGCCAGATCGCCATCGCGCCGATCGCCGACCGTCCTGGCTTTCTGGTCCGTCAGGCGCTGATCGATCGCTTCGGTCCGGGGCCTGCCGATCCGCGCTACCGCCTGGAAGTCGAACTTGATGACCAGATCGTCGCCTTCGGCGTCCGCGGTGACAATAGCGCCGCGCGCGAACGCCGCACCCTGCGCGCACGCTATCGGCTTGTCGATGTCGCCAGCAATGCCGTGCTGCTCGATGCCACCGCCGGGTCGGATGCCGGTATTGACCGCGTCAGTTCCAACTATGCCGTGGTGGCCGCCGAAACCACCGCCCTGGAACGCCTCGCCACCGATGTTGCGGCGCAAATTGCCGCCCGCGTGGCGCTTTTCGCCCGTGTTGGCCCCGCCACACCGCCGCGCTGACCCCCGGTGAAGGTTGATTCCGCCCGACTGCAACTCATTTCGACCCGCTGGCCCGATGGGCTGCGGCTGGTCCTGCTGTATGGCCAAGATGATGCCGCGTCGCGTGATCTGGCCGACCGCATAGCCCGGCAATTTGTCGATTTGGGCAACCCGATGGCGGTTGAGAGCCTGTCGGGGTCTCAATTGGCCAGCGATCCGCAAGCGCTGGTCGCTGCGGCTGGCGCCATATCGATGTTCGGAGATCGCACGCTGGTGCGGGTGGATGGTATCGATGAAGCAGGGCTTGACGCTGTTGCGGCGCTGCTCGCCAGCCCGGCCGGTAACCCGGTGGTGGCCATCGCCGGCGCTTTGAAAAAAGGCTCTAAACTTGAAGCCCTTGCGGTCGGTTCTGACGCCATTGCCGGCTTTGCGAGTTATGAACCGACGCTGCGCGATGCGGGACGAATTGTGAGTGAAATAGGCGCCGAATTGGGTCTGACGATGAATCGTGACACGGCCGCTGCGCTATTCGAAGCCGTTGGCGGCGATCGTATCCTCATCCGCCGCGAAATCGAAAAGCTGAGCCTCTACCTGGACAGCGATCATGACCGTCAGCGCAGCGCCGAGCTTGCCGATGTCGCCGCTTTGGGTGCCGAAAGCCGTGATGCCGACCAGTTTGCCATCGCCGCCGCCGTAGCCAGCGGTCGTCCGGCGTCACTGGTTGACCGACTGGCGCAATTTGCCGGCGGTGGCGGCATCACCGCGCTGCGCGCTGCCGAGCGCCGGCTCACACTGTTGCTCGGCCTACGCGGTGCCGTCGATGGCGGCTTGACCCCCGAGGCGGCCGTGGCGGCGGCGCGACCGCCGATCTTCTGGAAGGAAAAGGATATCATCACCGCGGAACTGGTGCTCTGGTCTCGTCCGGCGCTGGTGCGCGCCCTGGCGACGCTGCTGGCCGCCGAACGTGATATCAAAGCCAGTGGCAGCCTGGGTGAAACGCTGGGTGATGCGATATTGTTGACGCTGGCGCGCTATGCCGCATCACGGCGCAGTGGCGCGTGATACCAGTACCCATTGTCCACCCATAACAAGCGGAAGGGCCTCCGGCGGGCAGGGCCGACGGCCCTGCACCCATTTTCCTGGTCTCAGGATCAATCATAACGTTTCGTACCAAACTCGGCAAAGGGGTCTGGGACCGTCGGCCCCAGCTGCCGGAGGCCCATTGACCGTTACATGTCACTGTCAAGGAGATTTGATATGAGTCAGCTTGGCCCAAGCCTCGCACAAAGATAATCGAGCTGGTCGAGGCTGGCGAAACGGATGGTCAGGCTGCCGCTGCTGCCGCTGTCCGCAATGGCGATGGCCACCGGCATGCCCAGCGCTTCGGCAATCTGCATCTCCAGCGCGTCATTATTGGCATCGCCGTTCTGGCTTTGGGGCTGGGCAAGGCCGTGGCGCGGCGATGGCTTGGCCTTGGCGGTGGCCAGTTGTTCGGTGGCGCGGACCGACAAGCCTTCGGCGATGACCCGCCGGGCGAGGGCGAGCGGGTCTGCCGCGCCGATGATGGCGCGCGCATGGCCCATGGTGAGTTGCTGTTCTTCGACCATCAACTGGATGGCGGGCGGCAGATCGAGCAGGCGCAGCAAATTGGTCACATGGCTGCGCGATTTGCCGACGATACCGGCCAAGACCTGTTGAGTATGGCCGAAATCGTCAATTAACCGGCGATAGCCACGGGCTTCCTCGATCGCATTCAGATCGCTGCGCTGGATATTTTCGATCAGCGCAATTTCAAAGGCGGTGCGATCATCGAGCGGCCGGACGACGGCGGGGATTTCATGCAGGCCAGTGGACTGGGCGGCGCGCCAGCGGCGTTCTCCGGCAATGATTTCATAGCGCTCGCCGGGGATGGGCCGCACCAATATGGGTTGCAGCACGCCATGGGCGCGGACCGAGGCGATGAGTTCGTCCATCGCCTCTGGCGCAAAGTGCCGGCGCGGTTGACTGGCGTTGGCGACAATATCAGCAATGGCGAGGCGCGCGATGCCAGCAGCATTGGCGTCTCGCGGCCCATTGGCCTCCTCCAACAACGCCGAAAGACCCCGCCCAAGTCCTGATATCTTTTTCTTTTCAATCATTTAAGCTAGTACCTTGTTGGCCAGTCGATTGTTTTTGGCAATCAGTTCACGGGCCAGTTCGACATAAGCCTCGGACCCCGAACAGCGGCTGTCATACAGCAACGCTGGCAGGCCATGGCTGGGTGCTTCCGACAAGCGAACGTTGCGCGGAATTACGGTTGTGAACACCTTGTCGCCCATAACGGCGCGCACATCATCGGTGACTTGCTCGGTCAATCGATTGCGCCGATCGACCATGGTGAGCAGGATGCCGAGCAGTTGCAATTGCGGGTTGAGGCTCGATCGCACCCGCTCGATAGTGCCCAGCAACTGGCTGAGGCCTTCCAGCGCAAAAAATTCGGCCTGCAAGGGAATCAGCACGGCATCGGCGGCGACCAGGGCGTTGATCGTCAGCAGACCCAGCGACGGCGGGCAATCGATCAGCGTGATATCGCGGGGCTTCAGTGTTTCCAAGGCCCGGGAAAGCCGGTGGCTGCGATGGTCGAGATCGACCAGTTCGATTTCGGCGCCCGACAGCGCCGGCGTTGACGTCATGATCGACAGTTCGGGAATGCGGGTGGCGGTTATGGCTTCTTCAGCGGCAATCTGGCCCAGCAGCACTTCATAGATCGACGCCTTGCGGTGCCGCCGGTCGATGCCGAAGCCTGTTGAGGCATTGCCCTGCGGATCAGCGTCAACGACGAGAACCGAGCGTCCGGCGGCGGCCAGCGCCGTGGCGAGATTGATCGTCGTCGTCGTTTTACCGACACCGCCTTTTTGATTGGCGACCGCAATAATCATCGGCGTTGCAATCCTTTGGCGAGGATGAGTCGGGCGGCTGGCTCAGTATGACTGGGAAACAACTGGTGATCGAATCGAAAGATACGGTCGGCATCAATGATTTCGTTGGCGAAACTGGCGCCTTTCGGCAGCAGCCAGCGTGTCTCGGCGCCGGCGAAGCGAGCCGACCAGAGCAATATTTGGCGCATTGTGGCGAGCGCCCGTGCGGTGATGATGTCAAAGCTCTGGCTGGGCAGGCTTTCGACGCGGCGATTTTCAATGGTGACCCGGTCACCAAGCCCAAGAGCGTCGCTAGCGGCCGCCAGGAAGCGACATTTTTTGGCGATCGATTCGACGAGTGTAATTTTTGCTTGTGGATCAAGCAGGGCGATCACCAGGCCAGGGAAGCCAGCACCCGCACCGATGTCGAGCCAGGTCTTGCCGCGTCCGGCGATGGGAAGCAGTTGCGCCGAATCGGCGAAGTGGCGTGTCCACAGGATCGGGAGGGTAGCGGGCCCTACCAGATTCATCGTCTGCTGCCATTCCGTCAGGAGCGCCGAATAGATGTCGAACTGGGCCATGGTTTCACGTGGAACATTGAACGCACTGGCAAAGGCGCCGCGATCGCTCATGCAACAGCGCGGCGAGTGAAAGGCAGCAGCGCGATCAGCGCTGCCGGCGTGATGCCTGGAACGCGACCTGCCGCGCCAAGTGTCGCTGGCTGTGCCGCATCCAGGCGTTCCGCCATCTCACGGCTGAGGCCGGCGATCCGGCCAAATTCGATGCCATCGATGATTGCCAGCGCTTCATCGCGCCGGAAGCTCGCCAGATCGCGCTCCTGGCGTCCGAGATAGCTGGCATAGCCTGAATCGGTGGCCAGCGAAGCGAACAGCGGCAGCGAAATGGCAGCTACTTCAGGCCAGAGCGCCAGCGCCACCTTCCGCGTCACGCCGGGGAAGCGCAGCCATTCAAAGGCCGAGCGCATGATGCCATCCTGGCCGACATCCACGCCCGCCGCGGCCACCTGATGGGGCGGCGCGCGCAAGCTGTCGAGCCGGGCACGCGCCGCCGCTCGCGCCAATTGATCTGCCGCGAATGTTTCCGCCCGCGTTGTCGCTATGAGGCTATATGCGATGCCAAGCCCAGTTAATCGCTCCGCAACATTGTCGGTACGCAGCCGCAAGCGATATTCGGCGCGCGACGTAAACATGCGGTAGGGCTCGGTGACCCCGTGGGTAACAAGGTCGTCGATCATCACGCCGATATAGGCATCGGCGCGGCTTAGTTGCAGTGGCGGCTGGTCCAGTGCCGTCGCGGCGGCATTCGCGCCAGCAACAAGTCCTTGCGCGGCCGCCTCTTCATAGCCTGTCGTGCCGTTGATCTGCCCGGCAAGGAAAAGCCCTGGCAAAGCCGCGAGCCCAAGCAGCGGCGTCAGTGCGCGCGGATCAATAAAATCATATTCAATGGCATAGCCTGGCTCAAGAATGATGGCCCGCTCCAGACCGGCGATGCTGGCAATGAACTGACTTTGGACATCAAGCGGCAGCGAGCTCGAAAGGCCGTTGGGATAGATGATATGGTCGCGATACCCCTCCGGCTCTAGAAAAACTTGGTGGCCGTCACGATCACCAAATCTTACCACCTTGTCTTCAATCGACGGGCAGTAGCGCGGCCCTACCGATTGAATATGACCGCCATAAAGCGCCGACTGGCCAAGGTTTTCCCGGATGATCCTGTG
>JANYCM010000024.1 GCA_025360285.1 Sphingomonadales bacterium | reverse complement strand
TCGAAGATTTCCGAAAAGCTCGGCTGGTTATCGGGTCCGATGGCGGTTCGCGCCGCTTCGATGACCAAAGGTTGCGGCTGGCCCTTCAGGCTGGCGATGATGACACGGCGCACCACCAGGTAGATTTCGCCATCGGCATCGATCACCGCCTTCAATCGTGCCGCGGCCGGGCCGACGATGCCATAGCTGAGCAGCACGCCAAGGAAAGTGCCGACCAGCGCCGACCCGATCATGCCGCCCAGAATCGCTGGTGGCTTGTCGATGGAAGCCATGGTCTTGATGACGCCAAGCACCGCCGCGACGATGCCCAGCGCCGGCAGGGCGTCGGACATGGTTTGCAGGCGTTCAACGGGTTTCAGTGCGGCTGTGTGATGGGTTTCGATGGCGGTATCGATGACTTCCTCAACGGCATAGGGGCTGAGGTTGCCCGTCGAAACCACCAGAAGCCGCATCGAATCGGTGAGCAGGTGAAGGAACACATGGTCCTTCAGGAATTGCGGATATTCGGCAAAAATGCTGGAGGATTTGGGGTCCTCGATATGCGGTTCCACCGCCACCGCGCCGTCATTCCTGAACATTTTCATCAGCCTGGCAGTCAGGAAAATCGCCGCGCTGTAATCGGCCTTTTTGTATTTCGGGCCTTTGACGATGGCGGCAAAACCGCCGCCCATCGCCTTGATGCCCTTCAGATCGGTGGCGACGAGCGTTGCCCCGGCGGCAGCCCCGCCGATGATGAGCATTTCATGCGGTAATGCTTCCAGCACCACCAGCAGATTGCCGCCGGTCAACGCAAAGCCACCGAACACCATGACGATCAGAACAACCAGGCCGAGAACCGAGATCATGAATGCGGTGTTTCGCTCCCTCGGACACGGCCCTGGCGACCGGCGTCGAGGGGGTTTACGGCGATGCCGGGGGCTTGCTTAGCGAGTCAGAGGGTTAATGCGGGGCAAGGATGGGCTGGGGTCGCACCAAAACTTCCTCCCCCCTTGCGGGGAGAGAGATAGGGTCAGCGGATCGCGTCCCACAAGCTCTGGCTGCTGACCTTGGCAAAGCTCGCCTGCGCCGCCTGCAACACCGTCATCAACCTTTGCAACCGGGCGATGGCGGCGGTGGCATCGGTGCTTTCCAGCGTCGAAAGATCGGCCTCGTTGGCGACGCTGGCCTGAGCCAGGCGCTCGCGTTCGCCGTCGAGCCGGGCACCGCGTGCCCCCACCATGCCCCGCGCATCGGCGAGCCGGCTGACATGGCCGTCAAGCTGGCCGATGACCAGGCCCAGCGCGGCGGTGCGTTTGTCGCCATCGGGTTCGGCGAGCGCCGCCTTCAGATCGGCCAGCGTGCCGAACAGGTCGCGGCTGCCGGTCACCGCATCGCTGGCGCCAAAGGCCTGGGGGCCGGTGACGCTGCTGCCCACCGGATCGCCGGCGATGGCGACCTGCGGGGCCGCGCCGGCACCAGCCCAGACGCCGCTGCCATCGACGGCGGTGCCATAGGCCGGCCCGGTGGCGGCGGCACCACCGAACAGCCGCTCACCATCGCTGCCACGGCTGTCGGCAAGGCTGATGACCTGGCTGCTGATTTCGCCGAGTTCGACGGCGATCGTCTGGCGGTCATCGGCCGATACGGTTGCGTTGTTGGCCTGCAAGGCCAGTTCGCGCACCCGCTGCACCAGGGTGCTGATGCCCGACAGGGCATTGTCGGTGGCACTGAGACGGCGCTGGCCGGCATCGATGCCGCGCTGGGTCGCCTCGGCCGCGGCCTGGGCACGGTGCAGCACGGCGGCGCGGCTGAAGGCGACGGCGTCATCGCCGGGCTTGGTCACCCGTTTGCCGGTGGCGATCTGGGTCTGCACCAGATCGAGTTGCCGGGTCAGCGCTGTCAGCCGGTTGGCCGCGGTATCATGCGCGGCGCGGGTCTGGATGCCGTTCACCGCATCAGGCCCAATATGGCGTCGAACAGGTCCTGCGCCGCGCCGATCACCTTGGCGTTGGCGCGATAGGCGGCTTGCAGCCGCGTCAGTTCGGCAGCTTCGGTATCCAGATCGACGCCGGCCACCGCATCGGCGGCGCGGGCGGTATCGTCCTTCACCGCGGTCGCCGCCTCGCCGAGCCGCCCGGTTTCGGCGATGCGCGCGCCGATATCGGCAAGGCTGGCATCAAGGCTGGTTTCGATGCTGCCGCCCGGCCCTTGCTGGTCCCGCACCTTGGCCAGCGCGCGGATATTGCCATTGTCGCTGCTGCCGGCGCTGGTGGCCATTATGCGGAAGCTGTCGCCCGTCGCCGGGCTGCCCGACAGGGTGAAGTGCAGGCCCGCCGCAATAACGGCGCTGCCATCGAGCGTCACGCTGGCCAGCGCGGCGCCGCTGGCAAGGTCCGACAGCGCC
>JANYCM010000412.1 GCA_025360285.1 Sphingomonadales bacterium | reverse complement strand
CTGTTTCCATCGCCTGCTGGTCACCCTGGGCGGCTGGGCGCATTATGCCCGTTACCAGCTTTGGCAGGCCAATCTGGCCGGCAGCGGTGACGACACGATTACCGATTTTCTTGCCATCCGCCTGCTCTGGGAGGACGCGCTGCTCGCGCAATACGCGCCGCAGATCGCCGCGGCCTGGCAGGCGGCGATCGCGGCACACGAGCGCCCGGTGGCCGCAAGTGACGACCTGATCATCGATGCGATTCTGCAGGAGGCTTGCGAACGCGCGGCGCAGCGGGCGCTCGGCGGCACACTGTCGGTCCCTAATCCCGTCACCGATCCGCCGCCGGCGCTGTTGCAGGCGGCCTTCTGCATCGATGTCCGGTCAGAAGTCTTCCGCCGCGCGCTGGAATCAATCGATCCTTCGATTCAGACCCTGGGTTTCGCCGGCTTCTTTGGCCTCACCGCGTCACACCACCGCTTTGCCTCCGATGTCCCCGAACACCGGCTTCCCGTGCTGCTCAACCCCGGCTTCACAACGCGCGCCGGCGGTGCCGTCGATGCCGACAGCGCCGCGCGTTACAGTGCCCGCGCCACCCGCGCCTGGGGCCGCTTCAAGCTGGCGGCGGTATCGTCCTTCGCCTTTGTCGAGGCTGCCGGGCCGATCTACGTCACAAAGCTGCTGCGCGACGCGCTTGGCCTGCACCGTAACGAAGCCCCGCATGATCCGGCGCCGGTGGCCGAACCGCCGCTTGATCCGGCAACGCGCACGGCAATGGCGACATCGATCCTGCGGGCCATGTCGTTGACCAGAGACTTTGCGCCGCTGGTCCTGCTGGTCGGCCACGGCGCCAATGTCGTCAACAATCCCCATGCCAGCGGGCTGCACTGCGGGGCCTGCGGTGGTTATTCGGGGGAGGTCAATGCCCGGCTGCTGGCAGGATTGCTCAACGATCCGGGCGTCCGCGCCGGGCTGGTGGCGGCGGGCATCCTCATTCCCCCCGAAACGCTGTTCGTCGCGGCGCTGCACGACACGACGACCGATGCCGTGACGCTGTATGCCGATGACAGGCCGTCGCCGCCGCATCAGGTGCCGCTGGCCCGCGCGCGCGGCTGGCTGGCTGCCGCCGGGGTGCTCGCCCGCAGCGAACGCGCCCTGCGCCTGCCGCGGCCGCAGGGGCGGGGCGACATTACCCGGCGCAGTCGCGATTGGGCCGAAACCCGCCCCGAATGGGCGCTTGCCGGCTGCCAGGCCTTCATCGCCGCGCCGCGCCGCCACACGGCGGCCAAGACTCTGGCCGGCCGCGCCTTCCTCCATGATTATGACTGGCGCCAGGATACGGGCTTTGGCGTCCTTGAACTGATCATGACGGCGCCGGTTGTCGTCGCCAGCTGGATCAGCCTGCAATATTATGGCTCAAGCGTGGCGCCCGACCTGTTCGGCGGCGGTAACAAGCTGCTGCACAATGTCGTCGGCGGCGTGGGCGTCATCGAAGGCAATGGCGGCACGCTGCGCGCCGGCTTGCCGTGGCAATCCGTCCATGATGGCCATGATCTGGTCCATGAACCGCTGCGGCTGACGGTGTGCATCGCGGCACCGCCTGACGCGATGATCGCCATATTGGCACGCCACCCCGATGTCCGCGCGCTGTTCGACAATCGCTGGCTGCACCTCATTGCCCTTGATGATTCGGGCCGGATGGCGCGCCGCTATACCGGCAATCTTGCCTGGGAAGCGGTCGATCACGCCTGCGTCAACGCTTCATCAGCAAATCTCTTGTCTGCAAGCGATAGCTCCGGCTGACCGGCACCATCATGCCGTTGCTCAGGTATACGACCATCTTTTCGCCTTCGCCCTCGATGCCGCAGACGGCACTGCGGGCGACCCAGTGCGACCGGTGCACGCGCGAGCCGGCGGTGACCGCCTCCGCCGCCGTCATGGCATCAGCGAAGCGCATCAGCACCAGGCTTGACCCGGCGCTGGTGTGCACCTGGGTGTAATGTTCCTGGGCGGACAGCGCGATGATGTCGCGGCCGATGGTTGGCGGCAGGCGTGACAACAAGGGTCCGGCCGGAACCGGGGGCAGTGGCGCATCGGCAGGGAGGGGCACCGGAACGGCGGGCGCGGCGAAAGCCGGTGCTTGAACCGCCGTGTCCCGCCCGAACAATGTGCTGCTGCCGAACCGCGCAAAGCCGAAAAAACGCACGAACATATAGTTCATGACCAGCCAATAGAGGATGACCTGCGAAATCGTCAGCGCCGCCTCCAGGCGATAGGTGGGATCGCCATAATTCCACGGCCAGATGCGAAAAAAGTGCGATCCGGGGGCAAGATAGGGTGCCAGGACCCAGTTGCGGAACATCGAAAAGAACACGTTGATCTGGGTGGAAACCAGCGCCCCGACCACCAACGGGAAAGCCGGCGGCAAATGCCAGGGCGCCAGCACCTTTGCCGCCACGCGGGACATGACTTCAACGCACAGCCATAGCGGAATGGCGATCATCACCGTATGAGCGATATGCGGCCATTTCGTCACATATTCCACGCTTCCGGCGTTGCTGGAGCCACTGGCAACGGCAATCAGCACCATCGGCAGCATTACGAACACGGGGAAGTCAGACCAGCCGAACTCTCTGTGCCCCGTTTGGGGGCCGTCGCTCTGAAGAGTCCTTGCTTCCGCCATCGTAACAGTATGCGGGCTCGCCTTGAAAATGCAATATCGCCCGAAAAAGCGCCGCTGTTCGTGCGACATGGATGCCGCCCATGCCGTTTTGGCCCGCCTGCCGGCCAGTCTGCGCCACGCCAGCGGCATCGGCGAAAAACGATTTTACCATGACCAACCAGCGCGCCGAGGATCGTGGCCGGTCAGTTCGCCAGCCCGAACCAGCACATCGGCTTGGCAGAACTGTCGGACGATCATTCAAACGACGCGGGGGCACGATGGTCAGGAATTTCGCAGCAGGGGCAACGCCGGTCACCTCACAGGGCGGCAAACGGCGGGGGATACGGCCCGGCCGCGGCCTGATGGCTGTTGCCGCCGGTGCGCTGGTGGCAACGCTTGCCAATGCCGCCGGCGCCCAGAGCGTCGCGGAACCCGGCCTTGGCAACGAAATCATCGTGACGGCACGCAAACGATCGGAATCGATCCAGACTGTGCCGCTGTCGATCCAGGCCTTTTCATCCGAACAGCTTGCCGCGTCCGATATCGGCGACCTGGCCAGCCTGGCCGCCTTTTCACCGGGCCTGACGCTGTTTGAAAATGTCGATCGGGGCTATGGCCAGGTCTTCATTCGCGGCATGCAGAACACCCCGCCGGTTGGTGACACCAGCCGCGAACTGGCGTCGGTGTTCATCGACGGCATTTATTTCACCGGCGGTGTCAGCGCCATCAACACCGACAATATTGAACGCGTCGAGGTCATCAAGGGGCCGCAAAGCGCGCTGTTTGGCCGGTCGACGTTTTCGGGTGCCGTCAACTTCATCACCAAGACGCCCGGCAACACGCTGAAGGGATCGGCGAGCGCCACGATCAAGACCGACAATGACTATGAAGTCTCGGCAAGCCTGGAAGGCCCGATTGTCAGGGACATTCTGGCGGCGCGGGTGTCGGGGCGGTTCCGCGATTTCGGTGGCCAATATACCAACAGCTTCAATGGCGCACCGCTGGGCAAGGAGCGCGATGTCTCGGTAACCGGTCAACTCTATTTCACGCCGGGCGAGCGCGTCACGGCCAAGCTGACAGCCTCGTACCTTGCCCAGAATGACGGCCCGCCCTCCAGCCTGCTGGTCGGCCGCAAACCGGTCCAAAATTACACAACGCCCAGCGGGGTCACGCTGTATCAGGGGGTGGTGCCGCTCACCGGGCCCATCGCGCAGAATACGATCCCCACTGACCCGGCGTTGATCAAGGCGTTTCCGGGCTTTGCCCAGTTCGACACGACTCCCGATGCTGGCCGCTTCTCGTTCCGCCAGACCGGGCTGCGGCGCAATTTCCTGTTCACATCGCTCGATCTCAACATCGACATCGGCGATGGCTACAAACTGTCCTACCTCGGCGGCTTTTCCGACGAAAATGCCAACCGCACCCAGGATTTCGAGCTGTCGGCGACGAACAATTATTTCCTGGCGCGGCGCACCGATTCGCGTTCCTATTCCAACGAACTGCGACTGGCATCGCCGGATGCATCCAGGCTCCGCTGGTTGATCGGCGCCTATTATCTCCACCAGACGCTGTTCGAGCGCGATCCGGGTGCCATTTTCGGGTCCGACATCGGCTTTTTCGGGCCCCTCGCCGCCGGCACCATATTGGTCGGCGCCGGGCCGCGCGTCATCCTTGACCGCGCGATCGACAATTATGCCGTGTTCGGTTCGCTTGCCTATGACGTGACCGACCAGTTCACGCTCTCCGCCGAAGCGCGCTTTCAGAGTGACAAGATCAAGGACACGCTCAGCCGGACGACCGGCCAAACCCTGGCGGGCAAGACCACATCATTGCTGCCGCGCTTCATCGCGCAGTACAAGGCCAGCAATGACCTGATGATTTACGCCAGCGCCGCCAAGGGCCTGCGACCCACAACGATCAATTCGCAATTCGCCGCGTTGACCGATGCCCAGAAGACTGTGGTCCGCGCCACCTATCCCGAGGCGAAGATCGACACGCTGGCGCCGCCCGAAACGATCTGGACCTTTGAGGTCGGCAGCAAGAACCGGCTTGCCGATGGCAAAATGCTGTTCAATATCAACGGCTATTATTCCTATTGGAAGGATTCTCAGGATCTTCAGTCATTGATTGCGCCGATCGGTGCCAATGGCAGCCCGGTGGGCACGCTGGTCACGATCAACGGCACCGACATCAGGGCCTATGGGATCGAATCGGATCTGGCCTGGACCCTGGGTGACAATTTCAACCTGGGGGCGGCCTTTGCCTGGAACCACACTGCACTGACCGCCAAGCGCAGCAACGCCACGATCGCCCGGTTTCTGCTGGCGATGCCCAGCGGCCAACACCTGGCCCAGACCCCTGAAACCAGCGCCAGCCTTTATGCGCAATACCACCAGTCGATCGGCGCCGATGGATTGTCCTGGTTCGCCCGCGCCGAAGGCAATTATGTCGGAACCCGCTATGCCAGCGTGCTCAATATCGGCGAAACCGGCGCGTCTTTCGATCTGAACCTGCGCTTTGGCCTGGAAAACAGCAAATACAGCGCGACGATATTTGTCGAAAACCTGCTGCAGGACAAGACATTCGAAAGCCTGCGCCAAAATGCCGATTGCGCGACGACAGGCGCCTGTTCGACGCAGGCCTATGAAGCCGTCTTGCCGCACCGGCGGCAATTCGGGATCACATTGCGCGCCAAATTGTGATCGGCACCGCATGATGTTGGTCAACCGCCGCAACCTTATCGTCACCGGGGCTGCGGGCGCGGTGGTGGCCGTGCCGGGCACCGGGCGGGCCGCCGCGCTCCGGACCGCTGCCGCCGCCAGCCTGTCCGGGCCCTATGTCGATCTTGCCACCCCCGACGGCAATGTGAACGCCTGGGCGCGGATCAACGGTTCGATCGATCCGGCCGTGACCAGCTATAGCTGGTACAGCGGGCGCGTTACGGGAATGCGTCCGGGCGAAGCCGCACGCGATCTGATGCGGATCATCGGGATGGGGGCCGTGCGCCTGCTGCCGCTGGCTGATGGCAAGGGCTTTCAGATGCTGCGCAAGGAACTGGGGTTCTTCCTCGATCTTGAATCGGGGGCTGTCCTCGATAAATGGCACAACCCCTATAACGATGAAATGGTCGAGGTGGCGCATATCGCAAACCCCGCCATCAATGCCCGCATCGAAGCTTTCCCCCGCCCGCAGGGCCTGTATGAAGCCGTCGATGATCCCAAGGCGCGCGCGCCGTTCATCCTGCCCTGGACGCGGATACGCGACCGGGCCGTCACCGAACAGCACACGAATCTATGGGCCAAAAACCCGCTCGATCCGGCGATCTGGGTGCGGGAAAGCAGTGGGCCGAACATCGCCATTTCCGACAGCAATAGCTTCAATATCAGCCTCGCCGATCTGCAGAACCCTGCGCTGAAGAAAATCCCGTCGTTCGGCAACTGGGTGCATTCCCGGCCCTGGCAGCCCTGGATGCTGATGGGCCAGTCCCCCGGTGCCATCCAGTATAATTGCATCACCGCGTCGTCCGACCAGCTTGCCGACCTGCCGCCGCAGATCGTCGTCCTGGCGCGCACACGGTTTCCGGATTTTCTTGAGGCACCACGCACCGTGACCCGCGCCGAATCGAGCCTGGCTCGTTACATGCGGACCAGAAAGCCCACGCCGCCGCTGCCGACGCCGGGCATGCAACCATGAAGCTGACCAGACGCACCGTCATGACAGCCGCCGCCGGCGTCGCTGGCACGGCCTGCCTTTCCGGGGCCGGCCTTGTGAAAGCATCATCGATATCACCCGCTGGCCTGTCCGATCTGGCGCTGTTCACGCGTATCCGCTGCCGGCCACCGGGCCTGCGCACCTTCTGGTGGTATTCCGGCCATATGCTGGCCCGGCGCACGGGCGAGGCGGCGCGCCCGCTGGTCAGCGTTGTCGGCGCCAGCCAGAGTGAAATCACCCTGAATCCCGACGGTTCGGTCACCTACACCCTCACCGAGGCCGGCTATTATGGTGACATCTCGACGGGGCAAATCGCCGACAAGCCGATCGTCAATGGGCTGACCGGCGAGCTGATGACGCCGGAACATTATCTGTCGCCGCAGAAACTGCTTTTTCTGCCCGATCTCAGCATCCGGCCTGTCGCTGCAAATCTGCCGGCGGATCTCGATTATCGGGGGCGCATTACCCGGCCGGATCGCAAGGGCAATTATGTCTGGATGGCCGAAGAATTGTTCGTCGCGCTGCCGGCGACGGCCAGGCTGGGCCCGCGCATTTCCAACTCGCTGGCCAATTTCCAGGTGCAGGCGACCGATCTTTATTCCAGCAAGGCGTTCGTGCCGGCGACGATGCAATATACCACGGTCAACAGTCTGCGGCCCTGGATGAACATGGGCAGCACAGGGGGCGATGTGATGATGAGGCTGAATGCCATCAAGCTGGCGCACTGGTCGGGTGTCGATGCGGCCCTGCGCGGCCGGATCGTACATGATCATCCGGGCATTTTCCATGATCTTTAGCGGCCAGCGACAGGCGCTGCTGCTGGCGGCAGCGCTCGGCGGCCTTGGTGCGGCATCGGCGAACGCCCAGACCGCCGCTGTTCCGCCGGCACCCGCGCCGATCGTGGCGGCCCGGCCACCGACGCCGGCTCACATGATCTCCCACCATTTTACCGTCGAAGGCCATGGCGGCGTGCCGATCGCGGTCCAGGAATGGGGCAATCCCGACGGGCCGCCGCTGGTATTGCTGCATGGCTTCAATTTTGCCGCGGCGTCATTCAAACACCAGATCGGCGATATTTCGGCGCAGTTGCGCATCATCGCGCCCGATCTGCGCGGCCATGGCTTTTCGGGCAAGCCCTGGAAACCCGAGGATTATGCCGGAACCCGGATTTGGGCCGACGATCTGGATGCGGTGCTGACGGCGTTGAAGGTCCGCCACCCGGTGCTGCTGGGCTGGTCGTTCGGCGGCTATGTCGCGATGGATTATGTCCGACATTGCACGGTGAACTGCCCGTCGGCGATCGTGCTGACCAGCAGCCTGGCCGGGCTGGTGGCGCCGCCACCGCCGCCCGATCCGCAAAAGGCCGGGCTGCCACCGCCGGCTGGCGATTCGCGGGTCGATGATTTTCACGACGTCTTCCTGTCGGCCGGCTGGCTGGCCCGCGCCATGTCGAGCGCCCCGCCCAGCGCGCTGCAATTGCAGCAGAACCAGTTCATGGTGATGATGACGCCGCCCTATGCACGCCGCGCCATGAAGGGCCTTAGTTTGGATAACCGCGACCTGGCGCCGAAACTGGCCTATAAGCTGCTGCTGATTTCGGGCGCCGACGATCTGTCGATCCCCCAGGAATCGATCGCCGCCCTGCGCGCCGCGCTGCCCGCCGCTGATGTGCAGACCCTTGTCTATCCCGGCGTCGGGCATTCGCCGTTTTCGGAAGTGCCCGATCGCTTCAACGCCGATCTGCTGGCGTTTACCAAGGCCAATGATGCCCGAAAGCCGCACTGAATGGTCGCATCAATGGCGGCTGGTGGCGGCGCTGATGGTGATGTTGCGGGCTGCACCTGGGCTGGCGGCGCCGGACAGTGATGCCGCGGCGCGGGCGGTGGCCGCGCGGTATTTTGCCGCCCATGGGTGGATACCGGTCAGCCGCGTGGTGACATCGTGACGGGCGCGAGCGATCAACATGGCAACGCTGGAAAACCTGATCGCCAGCCCGCCCCGCGATCAATGGACGGTCGCCGAACGGCATTGACACTTGAGCAGCTTCGCCAAGCTGTCGTCGTGTACAATCACCATCAGGCGCACCCCGAGGCCATCGCCACTTGGGCGTAATGGGCTGGCTATCGGGTTTGGGCTCGCGATGACATTCCAGTTGACGAACGGCCGAAACGCCAAGCCAGGGTGGCGCGGATCGATGGCGACGAAAAGGTGCTGGACACGATGATCTGGGGCGTGCCGCGCACAATGCCCGGCAAGGGGCCAAACTCGCGGCGAACTTCCTCGCCATGGTCCACCTAGACTCAATGCGGACGTGATTGCGGGTAGTGTCTCACTTTGAAATGCGGGGCTTGTAGGGGCCGCGCTTGGCCGGAACCTTGGCCGCGTCGATCTTGGCTAGAACGTCATCGAACGACCACAGCCGATCAGTTACGCCGGCGGCCATCGCCGGGCTGACC
>JANYCM010000407.1 GCA_025360285.1 Sphingomonadales bacterium | reverse complement strand
GGCTGCTCGATGCGCATGTTCCCAATGCGCTGCCGCTGGCGGTGTTCGTGCTGCTCGTCGGTGTGTCGCTCTATGGGCTGGACCGGTTGCGGCGCCATAACCGGATGCAGGCCGAGGCGGCGCTGCTGCTCAGCGCCGGCGAGGCGGCGGCGCTGCGCGACATGCTCGCCGAACGCGATGCCCGGCCGATCGCCGCCGGGCACCGCGACCCGTTGACGCCGCGCCAGATCGAAGTGGCGCGGCTGTTGGCAGAGGGTCTGTCGAACAAGGAGATCGCCCAACGGCTCACCGTGTCGCCGGCGACCGTCAAGGCGCATGTGGCGCAGGTGATCGCCGTCACCGGCGCGCGCAACCGAACAGGCGCCAGCGCGCGGGCCCAGGCCATGGGGCTGTTATAGTTGCACGGGGCCACGGCGGCGGTTAGCGCTGGCAGATGCCTGAACTTCCCGAAGTCGAAACCGTCATGCGCGGCCTGGCCCCGGTCTGGACCGGTCAGGCCTTTACCCGCGTCACCCTGCACCGCGCCGATCTGCGCCGGCCGTTTCCCGATGGCCTGGGCCAGCGGTTGACCGGCGCCGCCATCATCGCCTGCCGGCGCCGCGCCAAATACGGGCTGGTCGATACCGATCGCGGCGATACGCTGATCCTGCATCTCGGCATGTCGGGGCGGATGCGGGTCGATCCAGGCGAAACGGCCAAGCATGACCATGTGGTTTTCGAAACATCGAACGGCCGCACGGTGGCCTTCAACGATGCCCGGCGCTTCGGCTCGCTCGATCTGGTGGCGACGGCAGCGGCTGACCAGCACCCCTTGCTCAGCAATATCGGGCCGGAACCATTGGGGCCGGCGTTTGGCGGTGCCCTGCTGGCGGCAGCTTTCAAGGACCGGCTGGCCCCTGCCAAGGCGCTGCTGCTCGACCAGCGCATCGTCGCGGGGCTGGGCAATATCTATGTCTGCGAGGCGCTGTTCCGTGCCGGCATCCACCCGGCGCGAACCGGCGGCAGTGTCGCGAAGGCGCGGCTGAAGGCGCTGGCGGCGGCCGTGCCCGCTGTGCTGGAGGAAGCCATTGCCGCCGGCGGATCGTCGCTGCGCGATCACGCCGCGCCTGATGGCACGCTGGGCTATTTCCAGAAAACCTTTGCCGTATATGGCCAGGAGGGCAATGCCTGCCCGGTGTGTGGTGCCATGGTCGAACGCATTGTCCAATCCGGCCGATCGAGTTTCTTCTGCCCCAGTTGCCAGCACTAGTTGACCGAAACCCCCGCTGCCGCTATGCGGCTCGGCTTCCGGCGACGGGCCTCCCATCGCCGATCCGGTCATGTGCCGGGAAACCTGCACCAACCGAACTGATATCATAGGACGATCATGGCCAATACGCCCCAGGCTGAAAAACGCATCCGCCGCAACAACCGCCGCGCCGACATCAACAAGGCGCGCGTCAGCCGCATCCGCACCTTTGTAAAGAAGGCCGAAGCGACGATCACTGCCGGTGACCCCGCCGCTGCCGCCGCGGCGCTTGCCGCTGCCCAGCCGGAAATGATGCGCGGCGTGTCGAAAGGCGTGCTCCACAAGAACACCGTCGCCCGCAAGATTTCGCGCCTCGCGAAGCGCGTCAAGGCGCTGGCCCAAGCCCAAGCCCAAGCCCAGGCCTGATCTTATTGCTGACGCCGGGGGCGGCGCATCGTTCCCGGCGCAAATTTACCATATTGAAACAAATACCGCAGCCTCCGGGCTGCTTTTTTGTGTCCGGATGACGCCGCACATCAGGTCTGGCCCTCGCCCGTCGCGGCCCGCCGGCTGAGTCGTTGGGCCAAGTCCCCGAGTCGTTTGGCCATGACGCTTTTGTGATGGCTTGATGACAGGCACGGGCCCGCACAATCGCCACCTGTCATCGTCAGCCGAGGCAATGGCAGCGCCGAATCGCGGGGCCCATGTTTTGGCAGCAAGGCTTGTAAAACAACGGGTTGGTGCGCTGCGGCGCGGCATTTGTCATCGCCGCGTAACGTAATTGTCACGAAAAATCAGGGCGTTGGGACGGCGGCA